>CALATR010001241.1 GCA_937891875.1 uncultured Pseudomonadota bacterium
AGGCCCGACTCATCGAGCAGATCGCCGATCTGGTCAAGTCGCGCCAGCTGGAGGGGATCTCCGCGCTCCGCGACGAGTCCGACCGCGACGGCATGCGCGTGGTGATGGAGCTCAAGCGCGACGCCTACGCCGAGGTGGTGCTGAACAACCTGTACAAGCGTACCGCGCTGCAGACCACGTTCGGCGTCATCATGCTGGCCATCGTCAACCAGCGCCCCCGCGTCCTCACCCTCAAGGAGATGATGCAGTACTACATCGCGCACCGCCGCGATGTCATCCAGCGCCGCACCCGCTACGAGCTGCGCAAGGCCCTGGAGCGGCTCCACATCGTCGAGGGCTACCTCAAGGCCCTCGACTTCATCGACGAGGTCATCGCCATCATCCGCGGCAGCGCCAACGTGGGCGAGGCCCGGGAGCGGCTGATCGCGCGCTTCGAGTTCACGACGGTGCAGGCCGACGCCATCCTCGAGATGCGCCTGCAGCGCCTGACCGGCATGGAGCGACAGAAGCTGCTGGACGAGCAGGGCGAGCTGAACGTGCGCATCGAGCGCTACCGGGAGATCCTCGGCGACGAGATCGTCCTGATGGGCGTCGTCAAGACCGAGCTCCTGGAGATCCGGGAGAGCTACAGCGACGAGCGCCGCACCCGCTTCGTCGCCGCCTCGGCCGACCTCGACAAGCGCGACCTGGTCGCCTCCGAGGACCAGGTCGTGACCGTCAGCCACCTCGGCTACATCAAGCGCACCAACCCCGACGAGTGGCGGATGCAGCGCCGCGGCGGCTCGGGCAAGCGCGGCATGTCGACCCGGGACGAGGACTTCGTCACCAGCCTCTTTGTCGCCAACACCCACGGCCTGCTGCTGGTGTTCTCCAACGAGGGCCGGGTGTTCCCGCTGCACGTCTATGACGTCCCCGAGGCGGGCGGCTCTGCCCGCGGCAGGCCGATCGTCAACCTGGTGCAGCTCGGCGAGAACGAGCGGATCGCCTCGATCCTGGCCGTGCCCGAGTTCGAGGACGCCGTGGCGGCGGGCGATGACGGCGAGGCGCCCGAGGGCATCGCCGACCTGCTCTTCGTGACCCGCCAGGGTCGGGTCAAGCGCACCAGCCTGTGGGACTACCGCAACCTGCGCCAGTCCGGCCTCATCGCTACCGGCATCCGCGACGGCGACGAGCTGGTCACGGTCAAGCTGGTCGAGAACCCCGACGACACCGACGTGCTCATCGTCTCCCAGCACGGTCAGGCCATCCGCTTCCACCTGGACGAGGATCAGCTCCGCCGCATGGGGCGCCCAGCCAGTGGAAACCGCGGGATCAAGCTCGGCAACAACGACGTGGTCGTCGACGCGATGCTGCTCGCGAAGGGGCTCGACGCCTCCGACGACGACGTCGAGGACGCCGACACCGGCGATGACGAGCCCGAGGGCATCGAGGACGGCCGCCAGCGCCTGCTCACCGTCACCGAGGGCGGCTACGGCAAGCGCACCGACTCGGACGAGTTCAAGGTCCAGAACCGCAACGGCAAGGGCATCCGCGCCCACCGCCTCGACAGCCGCTCCGGCGTGCTCACCGGCGGTGTGCTCGTGACTCCCGAGGACCAGGTCATGGTCGTCACCGACACCGGGCGGGTCATCCGCTTCGGGGCCGACACGGTCAGCATCTATGGTCGGGCCGCCCGCGGGGTGCGCATCATGCGCCTCGAGGACGGCGAGCGGATCGTCGACGTTGCCCAGCTGGTCGACACCGAGGACGGCGACGCCGACGAGGACGAGCTCGACGCGGTCGACGGCACGCCCGAGGACGGGGCGCCGGAGGACGGCACGCCGGACGACGATGCGCCGGACGACGATGCGCCGGACGACGACGCGTAGGACTCGTGTAGGGACTGCGACTTCAGCGAGCCTGACAGGCGACCGACCACTCGTGACAGCGGATGTCATGGTCCTGCGGGGTAGGTCGCCTTACACTCGCGGGTGCTTCGTGGAGGACGGGTGACCGACCCTGTGCACAACCAGGCCCTGGACGGAACGAGCGTCCGGGGGATGCGCCCCGAGGATCGCTTCTGGCTGTCCTCGGCCGCGGCCGTCGTCTCGGTCGCCGCGCTGGGCTCCCTGCTGTGGCTCCTCCCTGGCTCCCCGGTCACCCTGTGGCGCGCGGATGCGGCCCTGGGAACCCAGGATGCCGGACAGGCGGTCGCCCTGTACGACGACGTCGGCAACAACGGCTGGTGGACCGGCCTGCGCACGACGGCCCTGCGCCGCGCCGCTGCCGTGTACGCCACCGAGCTCGCCCAGCCCGAGGAGGCCCGCGAGCGCCTGGAGCACCTGCTCGCCCTGACCCGTGACAGCGCGGACCGCGCGGTGCTCCGCGAGCGAATCGCCAGCTTGTACCTGGATGAGCGCGACCTTGACTCCGCGGTTCGCAGCTACGTGTCCGCGGTCGCTGCCGACCCCTCCGCGCCGGACGCCGGTCGCCGGCTGGTCCAGGCTGCGCGCCTCGCCAGCGAGGCTGGTCAGGTCGAGCTCTCCACCGAGCTGTGGGAGCGGGTCATCGCCGAGTACCCCCAGCACACCGTGACCGCGCGGCTCGCCCAGGCTCGCCGTGCCCTGCGCGACGGCCGCCCCCAGAAGGCCCACGCGCTGTTCGCCATGGCGCTCGACGGGGACGGCACCGCCGACCAGCATGCCGCCGCCAGGCTCGGCGTCGCCACCTGCCTGGAGCGCCTGGGCAGCCTGGACGAGGCGATCGCCGAGATCGACCTGGTCGATCTCCCCGACGAGATCCGCGAGACCCGCCTCGACGCCCTGCGCAACCGCCGCGAGCAGGTGGAACGCTAGGACCGCCGCCACCCTCGTGCGATCGCTCGGGGTTGCCTCGGGCACTGGACCGCTGCCGAATACCCGATACGCGGGCGGTCCAGGAGGTTGCATGTCCAGGTCGTCCCGCTGGCTCGAGCGTGGAGAGAAGGTCATCCCCGGTGGCGTGAACTCGCCGGTCCGCGCGTTCAAGGCGGTCGGCGGGAGCCCGCCCTTCATCGCCCGCGGTGAGGGGATCGAGATCGTCGATGAGGACGGCCACCGCTACGTCGACTGCATCTGCAGCTGGGGTGCCTTGATGCTCGGCCACGCGCCCATCGAGGTCGTCGGTGCCATCACCAAGGCCGCCGCCCAGGGCTCCACGTTCGGCGCGCCGACGTCCGCCGAGGTCGAGCTGGCCGAGCTCATCGTGCAGCGGGTGCCGTCCATCGAGAAGGTGCGCCTGTGCAGCAGCGGCACCGAGTCGACCATGCACGCCATCCGGCTGGCCCGTGGCGCGACCGGCCGGGACGTCATCGTCAAGTTCGACGGCTGCTACCACGGTGCCCACGACGCCGTGCTCGTGGGCGCGGGCTCCGGCGTCGCGACGTTCGGCATCCCCGGATCCCCCGGCGTGCCCGCGGACACCGCCCGCAACACCCTGGTCGTGCCGTACAACGACATCGAGGCCATCGAGACCCTGTTCGCCGCGCGCGGGGCCGAGATCGCCTGCGTCATCGTCGAGCCCGTCGCCGGCAACATGGGCTGCATCCCGCCGCGGGAGGGCTTCCTCGAGACCCTGCGTCGCGTCACCTCCGAGCACGGCAGCGTGCTCATCTTCGACGAGGTCATGTGCGGGCTGCGGGTGGCTCGCGGCGGCGCCCAGGAGCGCTACGGCGTCACGCCGGATCTGACCTGCCTGGGCAAGATCGTGGGCGGTGGCCTGCCGATGGCCGCCTTCGGCGGCAAGGCCGAGCTGATGGATCACCTCTCCCCGGTGGGGCCGGTCTACCAGGCCGGCACGCTGTCGGGGAACCCGGTGGCGGTCGCGGCGGCTCGGGCGACCCTGGAGGCGCTCACCCCAGAGCTGTACGAGGAGCTCGAGCAGATCAGCGCCGAGGTCGGCCGCGGCATCGCCGAGGCGGTCGCGTACCACGGCTGCAGCATGCACCGCGTCGGATCCATGTTCACGATCTTCTTCCGCAAGGACGCCCCGTGGTCCTTCGAGGAGGTCCGTGAGTGCGACTTCGACGCCTTCGGGCGCTTCTTCCGCGGGGCGCTGGCCGGCGGGGTCTACCTGCCGCCCAGTCAGTACGAGGCGGCCTTCCTGTCCGCCCGCTTGTCCGAGCGGGATGTGCAGACCATCATCACGGGCATCGAGGCGGCGCTGGTGGCGGCCAGCGTCGGCTAGGATCGACCCCGCTGAACCAACGGATCAAGCGCCACTTCGACGCCGTCCACCACGGACCCGCACCCGCAACGATCCGCGGCGAGTCGTGCACGTTGCCGCCCCTGAGGGCCTGTGCTACCAAGGCCCCCTCTTTGACACCGCGATCGGCTGGGGGGGTTCTTCGTGAGCTCTTTCCACGCCGCCCTTAGAGCCGCCGCGCTCGTCACCCAGATGGCCGTCCAGACGGTCGTGGGTGCCTACCTCGGCAGCTGGCTCGACGGGTGGCTCGGTTCCACCCCAGTCGCGGTGCTCGTCCTCGGAGGCGCTGGGTTTGCCAGCGGGCTGCTCGTCACCTGGCGGGCGTTCGTTCAGGCCAGCCCGGATCCCGCGGACGGAGACGACCCCCCGGACCCCCACAACGACGACCCAGGCGACCCGACTTGATCATCCAGCCCGAGACCGTCCTCCGTGACACTGCGATCGCCCTGCTGCCCATGCTGGTGGCCGGCTTCGTCGTGGGCGGGTGGTTCGGTGCCCTCGGCACGCTGGCGACTGGCGCGTTCGTCCTGCTGAACCTGTGGGTCCTCGGCAAGCTCATCCGCCGCGTCACCGGCTACCTCGCGGGCGAAGACCCGCAGGGCTCGCTCGCGGTCGCGTTCCTGGTCGTGAAGTTCCCCCTGGCGCTCGGCCTCATCACCCTGCTCGCCTGGGTGTTCGATGGCCTCTCGGTCGCCTTCGGCATGGGAGCCATGGTCTTTGCCGTGTTCGTCCGCGGCTTCGTGAACCTGCTCCGCACGCCCGATACCACCGCGAACGACGCCCCCCAGAGGTCTTGAGATGGTCTTCGCAGCTGGCTTCACCTGGTGGCACCTGATCGGCATCGGTCAGGACTTCGAGTACACCTCCCTCGGAGAGCAGCTCCTCGGCCCCGGCGCCGCGTCCCACGGCTTCATGCAGGCCCTGGCGGCGTCCTGGATGCTGACGCTCGTCGTGATCCTCTTCTCGGTGCTCGCCCGCCTCGGGCTCGAGTCCGCCAAGAAGCGGCAGGGCGTGGCCAAGTGGTACGCGCTCCCCGGCCTGGGCTTCCTCACCATCGCCGAGCTGGTGGTGGACTTCTGGAAGTCCATGATGGGCGGCTCGCTCGAGAACAGGGACGTCACGGTGTTCCTGCCCATCATCGCGGGCATGTTCACCTACATCTTCGCCGGCAACATCCTGGGCATGGTCCCCGGCTTCCTGCCGCCGACGGAGAACGTGCACCACAACTGGGCGATGTCCATCTGCGTGTTCCTGCTGTTCGTCGGCGTCGGCCTCATCCGCGACCCGGTGAACTTCATCAAGCACCTGATCGGGCCGGTCCTGGCCATGGCCCCGCTCATCTTCATCATCGAGGTCATCGGACTCGTCGTCCGGCCGGCCACGCTGACCATTCGTCTCACCGGCAACATGTTCGGTGACCACACCGTGTTCTCGATCATGAGTGACCTGGTGCCGTGGGGCGTCCCCGTCCCGTTCCTGGGGCTGGCCCTCATCGTCAGCTTCATCCAGGCCTTCGTGTTCTCGCTGCTCACCGTCATCTACATCGCCTTGTCCGTGCCCCATCACGACGAGGCCCACTGAACCAACCCCGTACGTCTCGACCCCGGCGGCTCCGGGGCTGGAGGAGACTTTCATGAAGACTGTCACCAAGTGGATCCCCGCCGCGACCCTCGCCGCCGTGGCGCTGCTCGTCCCCAGCGTGGCCTTCGCCGCGGATGCCGACCCCAACATGTGGCGCGGCTACGTCGGCATCGGCTTCGGCCTTGCCATGGGCCTCGCCGTCGTCGGCGGTACCCTCGGCCAGGGCATGGCGGCCAGCTCGGCCTTCCAGGCGATCTCGCGCAACCCCGCCGCCGCCGGCAAGCTGAACGCTCCGTTCTTCGTCGGCATGGCGCTCATCGAGTCCCTCGTGCTGTTCGGTTGGGTCATGGTCTTCCTGGTCCAGAACAGCGTCTTCGCGGTCGGCAACTGATCGTCGCCTGACCCCGATGCTCGCGCACCCGCGCGGGCGTCGGACGACAACGAGACCCGCCCTCCTTCGGAACACCGACGGAGTGGCGGGTGTCGTGCGTGGAGGCGGTGGGGACACGCCTCACCGCGTTGCTGACGATCTCATGGCGCGTCTGGTGCCCGCTGCGCGTGCTACAACGCACCTCGGCGAACGCCCGTCCCCCTGGAGGAGCCCATGCGGAACACCACCATCCTGACCCTTGCCGCCACCGGCGTGCTCGTGACCGGCGCGCTCGTCGCGGGCTGCAAGAAGAAGGGGCCCGAGGGTCCGGTCGTCATGGAGGGCTGGCAGCAGCTCGAGGGGTGGAAGGGCAGCTGCTACTTCCCGCCCGACTACAAGGACAGCGACCGCATGGCGGCCAACGAGGTCCGCAACGCGATGATGAGCCAGTGGAAGGGCGAGCGCGGGGACGGCGTGGAGTTCTCCACCGGCGTCATCGAGTCGGTCGAGACCGTGCTCCTGGGCAAGCCGGACGCGGTCAAGTCGGTCGCGCGCACCAACCTGGAGCAGTGCAAGAAGTACATGGCCGGCGGCTCGCTCGATCCGTGGAAGAGCTGGTTCGCCGGGCTCGAGTCCGGACTGACCACCGGCGACTGCAAGTGGGCCCCGCTCCGCTACCAGCAGCACGACTACCTCGACCTCGGCAAGGGCTGGCAGTTCGAGGGCCGCGTCTGCGCGGGCGACGTCGTGACCATCGAGGTCAGCAGCAACGACTACTACCGCCTCGGCGACGGCGAGCCCTGGATCAACGGTGAGGGCGACACCTCCCGCCGCGCGGTCGGCGACGAGTACCCCTGCACCCTCGAGGACTGCTTCCACGGCACCGTCATCTACCGGTTCACCGGTGAGGACGGCACCATCGACATCGGCGCGGTGGGCCTGGAGAAGGAGTTCGTCGCGCGGCAGCACGGCATCCTGGAGCTCCGGGTGAACGCCGATGACTCCTGGTACGACAACGTCTGGCGCAAGAAGGGCTCCCTCATCGACCACGCCGGCATCAGCTACGTCGGGCGGGAGTAGGGTGCGGCTCGGGCTCGCCATGCGCGCGGTCGCGCAGTGCGGGGCCGGGCTGATCCTGTCGGTCGCGCTCGTCTCGCCGGCCCACGCGGACTGTGACGACCCCATCGATGGGCCCTGGGACACCGGGGTGGACGCCGAGGCCGACTGCGACGGCGACGGGTTCACGCCCGGCACCGGCGACTGTGACGACCGCGACGCGGAGGTCCACCCCGGCCAGGACGAGACCTGCGGGGATGAGATCGACAACGACTGCGACGGCTTCGTCGACGGGGGCTGCGGCAGCGCTGCGACCGGCAGCCTCCAGGGCGGCGCGTCCTGCGTGCAGTCCTCCGGCTCGGGTGCGCTCGCCGTGTTCCTGCTTCCCGGGCTCGCTCTCGGGCTGCGTCGACGCAAGGTTCGCTGATGCTCGTGCTGCTCGCTCTGCTCGGCGCTTCGGCCCTGGCCCAGGAGGCGCCCGAGACCTTCAGCGTCGACGTCGAGCGCTTCCGTCCGCACATGGACACCTACGGCTACGGCGTGACCGAGGGCGCCACCACCCTTGGGCACCTGGAGGTCGGGGTCGGCCTGTGGGGCACGTATGAGGAGGACAGCGTTACCCTGGTCGACGACGGGCGGCGCACCCTCGGCAGCGATGAGGACGGCGACGCAATCATCGACCTGCGCGCCAACGCGGACCTCCAGGTGGGCGTGGGCTTCGGCAACCGCTTCTCGGTCGCCTTCGACGTGCCGGTCGTGCTGTGGCAGAAGGGAACCTCGCTCGAGTACCTGCTCGATCCGACCGCGGACGACGACCTCATCGGCGCGTCGGTCGGCGATCCCCGGGGCCAGCTCAAGCTGACCCTGGTGGACATGGAGCTCGACGACAGCCCCGTCGGGCTCGCCATCCTTGCCCGGGGATCGGCTCCGCTCGGACCCACCGGCTCGCTGATCGGCGAGGGCGCGCCCACAGCACTGACGATGATGATCCTGGAGTCCGCGGACAAGCCGGTTCGAAGCGGAGAATACGTCTTCCGGCTCTCGCTGAACGGCGGCATGCGCTTCCGTGAGCAGGACCGCTACCGCGAGCTCGTGGTCGACGACGAGGTCGTGTTCGCCGCGGGCCTTGGGCTGCGTCCGGCGAAGATGCTGGAGCTCGGCGTCGAGGCCCACGGCGCGTATGGCGGGCAGCTCTACGCCAACCAGCCCCTGGAGATCGCCCCCTTCTTCACCCTGCGTCCCAGCCGTGACATCACGCTCACCGCGGGCGGCAGCATCGGCCTGCTCCCCGGACTCGGCACCCCTGACGCCCGCGCCTTCGTCGGCGGCACCATCTCGCCCTCGTTCGATCCCCGGGTGCGCGACCGCGACCACGACGGCATCGTCGACCGGCGGGACGCCTGCCTCTACGTGCCCGAGGACCTCGACGGGGTCGAGGACTACGATGGCTGTCCGGAGGAGGACGTCGACAACGACGGCATCCTCGACCAGGACGACCAGTGCCCGACGGTGCCCGAGGACCTCGACCGCTGGGAGGACGAGGACGGCTGCCCCGAGCTCGACAACGACGACGACGGCTTCCTCGACCCCGACGACGCCTGCCCGAACCAGCCCGAGACCGTCAACGGGTACAAGGACGACGACGGCTGCCCGGACGACGGAACGGACACCGATGGCGACGGGATCATCGACCCCGAGGACAGCTGCCCGACCAAGCCCGAGGACTTCGACGGCTTCCGAGACGAGGACGGCTGCCCCGAGGCCGACAACGATCGCGACGGCTACCTGGACCGGGAGGACGCCTGCCCCGACCACGCCGAGATCTTCAACGGCTACAAGGATGAGGACGGCTGCCCCGACTCGGCCGACGACAGCGATGGCGACGGCATCCTGGACGATGTCGATCGCTGCCCGGACCAGCCCGAGGACTTCGACGACTGGGAGGACGACGACGGCTGTCCCGACCCGGACAACGACCGCGACACCATCCTCGACGTGGACGACGCCTGCCCTGATCGGCCCGAGGTCTTCAACGACTTCATGGACGACGACGGCTGCCCCGACGAGGCGCCGAAGCGGGTCAAGGTCGAGCGGACCCGGATCGTCATCGACGAGTCCATCTACTTCGACGTCGACAAGGCCACGATCAAGCCCGAGAGCTTCGGCCTGCTCGACGAGATCGCCGAGACCCTGAACGCTCACCCGGAGCTGCTGCAGATCCGCATCGAGGGTCACACCGACAGCGACGGCGACGCGCTGTACAACCTCAAGCTGTCCCAGGCGCGGGCGGAGTCGGTCGTGGACGCGCTGGTGGAGCGCGGGGTCGACGAGGATCGCCTGGAGCCGGTCGGCTTCGGCGAGGCCCAGCCCCTGGCCAGCAACTCGGATGCGGCGGGCAAGGCCCGGAATCGACGGGTCGAGTTCCACATCGAGGTGCGCGAGGGCGAGAGCCCGGTGCGCAGCGGCGAGGAGTAGTCCCTACTCGCCGACGGTGATCGTGATGGTCTTGGACAGGGCCCGGCCGTAGCTGCGGTGCATGCCGTCGGCGAACTGCAGGGTCAGGGTGTGCTCGCCCGGGGCCAGCTCCAGCTCGGTCTCGGTGGAGCCATCGCCGAAGTGGATGTGGGTGTCGTCCTTGGGCACGACCTCGCCCTGCTCGACGGGCTGGCCGTCGACGATGACGTGGTGGTGGCCGGTGCCGGCGACCAGCGCTCCGGCGGGCTTCACCTCGGCGCCCTCGACGCCCATGACCACCTTGACCGGGCTGGTGACGGTCGCGCCGTCGGCGGGCTCGGTGAACATGACCTTGGCGCCCTCGAGGGGCTTGAAGGCGGCGGCGTCGGCCATGTCGCCGTGACCGGCCATGTCGTGGCCGCCGGCTGCGGTGGTGGGCTGGCTGGCGGAGCCGCCCCCGGCGGTGTTCGTGGTGGCGGGAGCGCCGCCGGTGCAGGCGACGAGCAGGACGGCGGCGAGGGGGAAGAGCGTACGCATGGGTCCTCCGTGGGCAGTTGCCAGGGGCCTATGCCATCGTGCCCGGCGCGTCGCGCGCGGGTGTCCCGGTCTCGTCTGCGCGCCTACTCTCCGTCGCGCTGGCGCGCCTGCTCCCGTGCGGACTCGCTCGCCTTGCGCAGGCCGGTGAACGGCACGCTGGGCATGTCGCCGCCGGGCTCGTCCAGGGTGCGCCGCTTGTCGCGGAGATCGGCCAGGGACGCCGGATCTCCCGGATCGAGCGGGTCGTACGCCGGGACCGTGGGGTTGTAGCGCCACAGCCGGGGATCATCCGGCCACATCTTGGCGACCTCCTGGGCCAGCTCCGCCGCGAGGTCGCGCCCGACCCGGGTCGCCTTGCGCTCGGGGGAGAGCAGGGAGTCGGCGTGGTCGGCGTAGCGGAGGACGACCAGGCCGTCCGAGCGGACCAGCGCCATGCCGATCTCCGCCCGCACCCGGTAGGGCTCCTCGAAGATGTTGAGCACGACCGGTCCGGCGGCGGTGTCGATGCGGTCGCCGGGGAAGCCCTCGGCGGTGAGCGGGTCCGCCGCGAGGTGGGTGATCCAGGTGAACAGGGTGGCCTGGCCGCCCACGCCGCGGGCTGCGTCGCCGAGCGCGAGCTCGAGGTCATCCAGATCCCCGCGACGCAGGGCGTTCTCCAGCCGGCCGCGGGCGCCCAGCGGCAGGTGGCCGACCTTGAAGTGGCCGTCCCAGTCCTCGTTCAGGCGGGCGTGGATGGCGCCGGGCAGCGACACCCCGACCTCGTCCGGGACCAGGGAGAGCTCGCGCATGCGCTGCTCGCGGAGCAGCACCCGGGAGTCGACGATGCCTTCGGTGACGTAGCCGTCGGTCCGCAGGGCGGGCATGTCGAACGCGTGCAGGGTGGGCACGACGCGGATCTCGCCCAGGGCGGGGTCACCCTCGAAGCGCCAGGGGCCGGCGTGCCCGTCGGGTCCGGCGGTGTGCCTCGTGTGTCCGGCGCATGCGGCGAGCAGGAGCATTCCAGCCATCAGCGCGGGATGTACGGACACGAGGACTCCGGGAGGCGGAGGATGGACAGCAGCGCGCTGTCACGGTTCCACCATGCCCGCAATTCCGACCGATTGCAGGAGAGATTGCCGGCTGGTGACACGCCGCAACACGGGCTTGACCGGCCCCAGCCCGTCCGCGTTAGTCCCCGCGCTCGGAGACTCCATGGGCCCGTTCGACGTCATCGTCGTGGGGGCGGGGCACGCGGGCTGTGAGGCTGCCGCGGCCGCCGCCCGCCTGGGGCGACGCACCCTGTGCGTCACCCTGCGGCTCGATCACGTCGGACGCCTGTCGTGCAACCCGGCGGTGGGTGGGCTCGCCAAGGGGCACCTGGTGCGGGAGCTGGACGCGCTGGGCGGCCTGATGGCCCGGGTGACCGACCAGACGAGCATCCAGTTTCGACGCCTGAACACGCGCAAGGGCCTCGCGGTGCAGTCCAGCCGCGCCCAGGTCGACATCCACCGCTATCCGCAGGCCATGCGCCGGGCGCTCGACGCGATCGACGGCCTGGTGCTCCTTCAAGCGGAGGTCGCGGGTGTCCTGACCCGGGGCGGCCGGGTCGCCGGCATCCAGCTCGGCGACGGCGTGGTCGTCGAGGCCCCCGCGGTGGTGCTCACCACCGGCACCTTCCTCGGCGGGGTCATGCACTGCGGCAGCGAGCAGGTCGTCGGCGGTCGGGCCGGCGACGCGGCGGCCCACCGGCTCTCCGCCTCCCTCGCCGATCTCGGCCTGCGCCTCGGCCGGCTCAAGACGGGCACCACCCCTCGCCTGGACGCCCGCACGATCGCGTGGGACCGCCTGCGTCGCCAGGAGGACACGCTGCCCGACGGACGCTTCAGCTTCTCCGCCGACCGCCCGCACAAGCTCCCCCAGGTCGACTGCCACCTCGCCTCCACCAACCCCGCCACCCACGACACCATTCGGGAAGCACTCGCGGACAGTCCAGTTTTCAACGGACAGATCGAGGGCCGGGGTCCGCGCTACTGTCCGAGCATCGAGGACAAGGTGGTGCGCTTTGCCGACAAGGACAGCCACCTCATCTTCCTCGAGCCCGAGGGTCTGGACACCGACCGGGTCTACCCGAACGGTCTGTCGACCTCGCTCCCGCTGTCCGTGCAGCAGGCCATGCTCCGGACCATCGAGGGCCTCCAGGCCGTCGAGATCCTCCAGCCCGGCTACGCGGTCGAGTACGACTTCGCCGACCCCCGCGACCTGGGTCCAGACCTGCAGCACCGCGAGGTCGAGGG
>CALATR010001242.1 GCA_937891875.1 uncultured Pseudomonadota bacterium
CATCGAGAACAACCAGCACATCGGCTGGACCCCGGAGCACATCAAGGACGGCCGCTTCGGCGACTTCCTGCGCAACAACGTCGACTGGGCCCTGTCGCGCGAGCGCTTCTGGGGCACTCCGCTCAACATCTGGGCCTGCCAGGGCTGCGACCACATGAAGGCCCCGCGCTCGACCGCGGAGCTGAAGTCCTGGGGTGCGGTCGGCTTCGACGAGAGCGTCGACGAGCACCTGCAGATCCACAAGCCCTGGATCGACGGCGTCACCGTGCCGTGCCCCCACTGCGGCGGCACCATGGAGCGCGTCAGCGAGGTCATCGACTGCTGGTTCGACTCCGGCTGCATGCCGTTTGCCCAGTGGGGCTTCCCCCACCAGAACCAGGACACCTTCAAGGAGCAGTTCCCCGCCGACTGGATCAGCGAGGCCATCGACCAGACCCGCGGGTGGTTCTACTCGCTGCTGGCGATCTCGACGCTGCTCTTCGACGAGGAAACCTGCGCCCGGTACGACCTGGCCGCCCCGGCCATGCCGCACCCGTACAAGAACTGCGTGGTGCTCGGCCTCATCCTGGACATGGACGGCATCAAGGAGTCCAAGTCCAAGGGCAACTACACCTCGCCCAACCTGGTGCTGCGGGGCACGACGAAGCTCGCCGTGCTGCCGGACGACAGCCTGAAGCGCGGCACGGTCGGGCTCAAGGCGGCCCAGGTGCGCAGCCTCGACCTCGGCAAGCAGCCGGTCCAGCTGGGCGCTTCGAAGGACGCGTCGAGCACGCTGGACGCGCGCATCGTCACCGCGGACGTCGATCCCAAGGACACGGTGCACCTGCACCCCGACGACATCGCCCAGCTGGGTCTCGACGACTCGGTCTGGTTCACGGTCCCTGGTGAGGCGCCCGGCGCGGATGCCTTCCGCTGGCTGTTCTGCGCGTCCAACCCGGTGTCATCGAGCACCCGTCTGTCCATGCGGGCCATCCGCGAGGGCCAGCGCGAGTTCCTCATCCGCCTGCGCAACGTCTACCAGTTCTTCGCGATCTACGCCGACATCGCGCGCGAGGCCGGCAGCTTCGATCCGGCCGGGTCCGCCCCCCGCTCCCGCGCCGACCGCAGCGAGCTCGATCGCTGGATCCTCGATCGTGTCGACCAGACCACGCACGAGGCCGGCGAGGAGCTGTCGAGCTTCCACATCTACCCGGCCGCTCGCGCGATCCTCGCGCTCGTGGACGACCTGTCCAACTGGTACGTCCGCCGCTCCCGCGCCCGCTTCTGGGGCGAGGGTCCCGAGCTGCAGGATGCCCTGTGGACGCTCTACGAGGCGCTGCTCACCATCTCCCGACTCATCGCGCCCTTCGTGCCGTTCACCGCCGAGGCGCTGTGGCAGCAGCTCGCCGTGGGGGTGCGCCCCGACGCCGCCGAGTCCGTGCACCTCATGTCCTGGCCCGAGGTCAGCGGGACGCGCGACCAGGCCCTGGCGGCAGACATGGCGCTCGCCCGCAAGCTCGCCAGCCTCGGCCTGGCTGCGCGCACGGCGTCCAAGGTCAAGGTGCGCCAGCCCCTGCAGGCGATCACGGTGGTGCTGGCCGATCCCAGCCGCCAGGCCGCGGTCGAGCGCCTGGCCGACCTGCTGCTGGACGAGCTCAACGTCCGCGAGGTGCGCTTCGCGGCCGACGCGGGCACCTTCGTCGAGTTCACGGTCAAGCCCGACTACAAGAAGCTGGGCAAGAAGCTCGGCAAGGACATGAAGGCCTGCGCGAAGGCGCTCGGCGCCATGTCCGGCTCCCTCGCCAAGGCGGCGCTGGACGCGGGCGGCCTCGAGGTGGACCTGGGCGAGCGCAGCATCACCCTGACCGACGAGGACGTGGTGGTGCAGATCACCGCAAAGGGTGCCTATGAGGCGGCGTCTGCGGCGGAGGCGGTGGTGGTCCTCCACACCGAGCTCACCGACGATCTCCGCGCCGAGGGCCTGCTCCGCGAGCTCACCAGCAAGGTCCAGGGGCAGCGCAAGCAGCTGGACCTGGGCTACACCCAGCGGATCGACCTCGCCATCGACGGCGCTCCCGACGTGATCGACGCGGTGGCCCGCTTTGGCGACTACCTGTCGCGGGAGAGCCTCGCCCCGTCACTGACCACCGGCGCCCCGACGGGTGAGGGCTGGACCACCACCGAGGCCGATGTCGACGGGCACGCCGTGACCATCCACGTGCGGCCGCGGTAGGCGGGCGTGCCGTCTAGGACTGCGCGGGCGTCGGGTTCTTCGTCGAGGCGATCCGCTCCTCGCAGAATGTGAGGAGTCCGGGCACGTCCAGCGGCTTGAGCAGGATCGGAACCTCCAGCGCCTCGACTTCGTCGCGGAGGGTGGGGGAGACCCCGCCGGTCACGAAGGCGATGCGGGACGCCATCTGATCGTCGTGCTCGACGATCGCGCGGTACAGCCACAGGCCGTCCCGTCGCGGCATGCGCAGATCCGTCAGCACCAGTGCAAACGGCGGCCCCTGTCGAACGAGGTCGAGCGCCTCCGTGGCGGACGTGGCTGTGGTCACGTCGAAGCGTCGCAAGAGTCGCGCGAGGGAGCGAACGACGGCGACATCGTCATCCACGATGAGGATCCGCCGCCTGGCCACGCCGGGGTCCGCCTGGGCCGCCTGCGCGCCCAGAGGTGGGTCGGCGGGCAGCGTCGACGGGGGCAGGGTGATGACGAACCGGGTCCCGCCGCTCGCCGGCGTGTCGAACGTGAGCGTCCCGCCGAGCGACTCCACGATGCCGCGGGAGATCGACAGGCCAAGCCCCGTGCCCTCTCCGACCGGCTTGGTGGTGAAGAACGGCTCGAACACGCGGGAGGCGATCTCGTCGGGGATGCCGGGGCCGTTGTCCAGGACCTCGATCAGCGCGTCACCGGTGGCCGTGGTCCGGGTCGTCAGGCGGATCAGGTTCTGGTCCCGGGCGCGGTGGGCGACCGCCTGGGCGGCGTTGACGACCAGGTTGATGAGCACCTGGCCCAGCCGTCCGGCATCCGCGTCCACGTAGGGCACATCGTCCAGCACCAGCTCGACGCGGGAGCGGGCCTTCGTCTGCGCGGTGGTCATCCGGGACACGAGCGGGAGCAGTGCGCGGGGATCGAGTCGCACCCGCGGCAGCTCGTCCGCTCGCGCGAGCTGACCCATCTGCTTGGTGATCTCCCGGATCCGCTCCGCTCCCTCCAGCGCCTCGGTCGCCAGCTCCAGCATCTCGGCGCGGTCGATCGGGGCGTCCCGGCGGAGGATCTCCGCGATCAAGCAGAGGTTTCCGTCGACGTAGGTCAGCGGGTTGTTGATCTCGTGGGCGATGCCGTGGGCGAGCGTGCCGAGAGACGCCAGCCGCTCGTTCAAGGCGAGCTGGGCGTGGGCCTCGCGGACCTGCGCGGTGGCCTCGCGTTCCAGGCGCGCCGAGGTCTCCGCCGCGTCGCGCGCGTCCACCAGCTCCTGCTCGTACGCCTGCCGGCGGCGCATCGGACTGAAGGTGAGCAGATAGCGGGTCTGCCCGCTGCGGTCGGTGCGCGTGGCGCTCATGATGACGGGGACCTCCTCACCTTCGGGAGGACGCAGGCGCAGGTAGATCTCGTCCATCGTCCCGCGCAGCGCCAGGACCGGGTTGATGTGAGTCTGGAAGAAGATCCGACCGGCGGGATCGAGCAGCGTCGGCACGCGTACGGACAGCAGGGCCTCGGTCGACCGACCGAGCAGACGTGCCGCTTCGGCGTTCGCGTAGGTGATGCAGAGGCTGTCGTCGAACTCCACGACGCCGCAGGGCAGAGCGTCGAGGTTCACGGCGCCACGAGATCCTCGTGAGGCGCGTCGAGGAACCGCCGGATCGCGTCCACGACGGCGTGTGGGTGGCTCATGTGCGGCATGTGTCCGGGGATGTCGAGCAGCTGGAAGATCCCCGCCGGCAGCTCCTCCACGATGTACCTGCCCACCGACACGGGCACGAGATCGTCCATGGCGCACTGCAGGACCAGCGTCGGCGGATCGATCCGCGCGAGGACCTCGCGATGGTCGGACAGGAACGTGGCGCGAGCGAACTCCCGCAGGAAGAGCGGATCCGCAGAGCAGAACGACTCGCGCAGCTCCCGGGAGAGGACCTCCGGCGCGACAGCCATCTGGGCGAGCGCCGTGGCCCAGCCCATGAAGTTGGCGTCCATCAGTCGCAGGAGCCCCTCGAGGTCGTCCCGGGAGAAGCCGGTGCGGTAGTCGGGAGGATCGTCCTCGAACCGCGGGGATGGAGCGACCATCACGATGCGGTCGAACCGGCTGGGACGGCGGGCAGCCGCGATGCCGCAGATGGTCCCGCTGACGGAATGCCCGACGATGGCCGTGCGTTCCAGGCCGAGTGCGTCGCACACCTCCAGCACGTCGTCGGCATAGCCGTCCAACGTGGCGTAGCGCTCCGAGCTGTAGGCCTCTCGCTCGGAGCCACCCGCCCCGACATAGTCGAAGAGCACGACCGTGTGGGAGTCCTCGAACTGTGGAGCGACCCGGTGCCACACCAGCTGGTCGCATCCGAAGCCGTGGGCGAACACC
>CALATR010001243.1 GCA_937891875.1 uncultured Pseudomonadota bacterium
CGCCGGGCCTCAGGAAATTAGGAAATCAGCACGGCCGCGCAAGGCCACGACCTTTGGGGATGAGGTGGTGACGCCTCCGGGGCTCCCGCCGCCGCGCGAACTCGTAATATCGGACGAGCACGCCGCGGACGAGCGCCGGATCGACGTCGTTCTTCTCCGCCCACGTGTTGATGACGGCGTCCGGGCTGCGCCGGGCAAACGGGATGACGTCGGCCATGCTCGGGGCCCTCCCAGTGCTGTACCAGCGCCAGCCGATCCAGCCGCCCACGGCGGCTACGGGTGCAGCGGCGGCGGCGAGAAGCCAGTTCATGAGCCACTCTCCACGACTTCGTGCTGCACCTTGCGCAGCCAGCCGCCGGCGGCGGTGGCGAAGACGAGCTCCCACCCGAGCGGGACGACGAGCACCATCCGGCCGCCGACGAGCTTGGCTTCCTGCCAGACCAGTCGCATCAGGCCACCACCACGGAATCAATCGGTGCAAGCTGGCCGGGGCCCAGGTACTCGTAGCCCTGCCAGACGGTGTACGTCTCATCAGCAGCGGGGGCGAGGTCAAACTCGAAGTTGAACTCGGCCCAGCCGTCGCGGGACTGGAAAATGCGGGGGTGCGTGCCGCCCTGCAGCGTCGTGATGTAGGGAAGCCAGCCGCCGGAGACTCCGACGGCGGTGTTGCTGTACGCTGCAGCGTCGCGCGACAAGGCTCCTGGTGCACCGTCTCCTCGAGGGAAGATCCGCATGAGCGTGATCTGCGTGGCGTTGGAGCTGCCGTTCACCGTCCGCATGATCGCCGCCCGCAGGACGCGATAGAGCCCGGGAGGTCCGAGTGGGACGCGGATGGCTTGGGAGGTGGTCGCGTTGGCGAACTGGACCTCACGGCGGTCCCACACGCGGCGGATGGGGCGGTCGGGCACGGGCTGATCGGCGAGATAGCAGCCACGAACGGAGCCCGTGTTGTTCGCCGTCGTCGACGGCAGCCCGGTCGCCTCGTCGTGGGTGTAGGGCGTGACGTACTGCGCCATGAAGTAGAGATCGACGCCGTACTGGGACACGGGGATCTCGGCGGGCTCACCGGGAGCCGCGACGAAGTAGCGGACGTCCTCGACGTTCTCGACGGTCACCACTGCCCGGATCGCGACCACCGCATTCTGGGCGGTGATGCTGACGTAGCCGCCCTGAGCGGACTGGGGCGGGATGTTCAACAGCCGCGACCACTCCGTGGACGTGTCGGAGATGTCGAACGACACACCATGGCGAACTGCACTCACTTCCGCCGACCTCGCCGGCCATGGCGGTGCCGGCGCTCCTCCGCGAACGCCTGCTTGCCGAAGATGCCGGCCACGATCACCGCGCCCAGCGCAGTGCCGGTAGCAGACGTGATCGGTTCGGGGATCACGATGAGGGCCAGGCCGGTCACCAGGCCCACACCTTCAAGAACGGACACAACTCACCCCCACCAACGACGGATCGCGAGGCCGCCGACCGCGGCCAGGGCGCCAGCGGCGAGACCACCGCCGACCCACTTCGCCGCGCTGACGAGCTTGTCGCCGAACGCCGAGCTCACGGCGTCCGTGGTGGTCTCGACCGCGGTCTCGGCGACCTCGACACCAGCCTCACCGGTGGCCCGGCCGGCGTCGAAGATCGCGACCGGCACCGTCGCCATGTTGCGCGGGTCGAGCGCGCGACCGGTCCAGGCGAGCGCGTCATACCCGGCGTTCCCGAGGTCGCTCGCGGACTCCTGCAGCCAGTCTGCGGTGCCGGTCAGCTGCTCGGAGAGGTCGAACATGGGATCCTCCAGGATCAGTCGCGGGTGGCGAGGAACAGGGCGCCGCCGATGACGGTCGCAGCGCCGAGGCCGAGGACCACGGGGGACTGCCACCAGGCCGTCTCTTCGTCTTCGACGTCGTCCTCGGCGAGAAGGAACTCGGTCACGCCCTGGTCGTCGTCGGTGTCCATCCCCTCGAGGGGATCGCCGCCGTCGAGCGGGCCCAGGCCCAGGAGCTGGCGGAGAGGTCCGCCGCCCGGCCCGTCGCCCTCGGTGCCGATCAGCCCCTCGGCGAGGCCGCCCAGGCTCTGCCCGAAGTTGCTGAGGGCGCTCTGGCGCCTCTCCGCGCGTTCGGTCTTGTTCTTCTGCTTCAGCGCCTTGCGCTCGGTCTTGGAGTCCTGCCGCTTGGCCTGGCGCTCTGTGCGCCGGGCGCGTCGGTTGTCCTTGCGGTCCACGCGCGTCTGCTTGCGCTTCTGGCGCGCCTCGCGGCGGTCCTCACGGCCCGCCTGGCGGCGCTGCTTGTTGGCCTTGCGGTCCTGGCGACGCTGCTTCCGGCGCTGGCGCTTCTGGCTCTTGTCGCGGGCCATGGGCCACCTCGAGGGAGATCAGTCGCCGTCCTGGCCGAGCAGGGTCTTGGCACCCTTGAACAGGCGCTTGGGGACGGTGAGGGGGTTCAGGGCACGACCGGCGGCCCTGGTGACGCCGGTGACCGCCTTCACGGCTCCGTCGCGACCCTGGCGCGCGTTGCGAGCCTTGCGGTCCTTGCGGGCTCGCGCCCGGTTCTTCCGGCGGATCCGCGAGAGCCGGCTCTGGCTGCGGGGGGAACGTCCCATGGTGACCTCGACGAAGACGGGAGGGCAGGCCGCCGACCGTCCGTCAGGAATTCGCCGACGAGGTGGAGCTCGCCGAGACGGACGGCAGGCAGCGCTGCCGAGGATGATCAGCGGACGGCGAAGCCGACGGTGACCTCGGTCGCGGCGTTGGTGGCGTCGCGGTTGGCGAGGGTCACGGTGACCTTGGTGTCGCTGGACACGGGGTGGCCGAAGAACGGCGAGGCGACCGAGTCGTAGCGGAACAGGGTCGCGGGCACCTCGGCGGAGCTCACGAGGGAGTCGCCACCGATCTTGATGTCGGTCACGACCAGCTGCTCCAGCTCGGCGACCGCACCCTGGATCACCAGGCGCTCGAGGACGCAGTCCTCATCGATGGTGATGGTGAAGGTGTTGCTCGCGTCGGCGGCGATCGAGGCGGCGGTGCCACCACCGAGGGCGACGCAGCTACGACCCCCGCGGTAGATGGAACCCTTGGCGATCCCCATGTTGTCGGCGACGTCGAGCGCGTCGACCGGCGTGTTGGCGGCCATGGTGGTCTCCTGGTCAGCGGTGCGCGGCCGAGCTCGAGCTCGTCACCGCGTCGGGTGAAGCGGTGGTGATCAGCTCTGGACGGCGCGCGGGCCGACGTCGGCGTCCTCGGCGTTGTCCCGCCAGGCGGAGACCGCGTCGAAGACGGCGTCGTGGGCGTAGGGCGCCATCATGCCGGCGCCGCCCATGATGAGGGCGGGGCTCTTGAAGCCGATGCCGGCACCGACGGCCACCAGGCCGCCGACCACACCGACGTCGACGCCGGCGAGCTCCTCACCGGCCAGGGCCTTCAGGCCACCGGCGGCGGCAGCGCCACCGAGCACGCATCCGCCGTGCATCAGGGCGGTCGGCACCCGCGACTTCTCGGCCTCGATCTTCAGGTTCTTGGCCCGAGCGAGCGCGTTCTTGAGGCGGGTCTTCATGGGCGTGCCGCCCTTGCGCCGGGTCATTGCCGTGGTGGCCATGGGTCCTCCTGACGACGGAGCGTCGTGACGGAGGTCCCGTCCCCTGCGGAGTCGGCCGGCGCATTGGGGGTGCAAATTTGCACCCTTTTTCACCCTGCTTGAGTGCAAAGCGGGTCCAAACTACGTTGTTGACGTACTCCTCGGGGTGAAAACGACCGATGGCAATCGACGGTCTCACCGAGTTCTGCACCCGCGTGTGTGAAAACCAGCCGCGGGATCTGGAGAGCGACGAGCGCCTTCCGTGCTACCTGCGGATCCGCGTCGGGCGGAAGCAGAGCCGGTCGAACGTCGTGGCGTCGAGCATCAAGCTCACGACGTCCACGGACCCGGGCACGCTGTACACCGAGCTCGAGCAGCGCCTCCGGAGTGTGACCGACTGCGGCGAGCCGAGGGCCTACATCGAGGCGCTGGTCCGGTCCGAGTCGACGCCGTGGGACAGCCACACCGTCCGCCTCGAGGGCATCGAGGACGACGACGGGCCGGACGGCAGCACGATGGAGAAGGCCAACGCCTGGGCCGTCGTCAAGCTCGTCGAGGCCGTGCTCAACGCCGCCGAGCGCTCCGGCAGCCAGGCCAGCGCCGCCCAGGCCCGGGCGTTCAAGTTCATGGAGGAGCGCGAGAAGCTCGCCGTCGAGCTGGTGAAGGCGCAGCTCGAGGGCAAGGCCGGCGATCGCCAGACGGAGATGATCGTGGAGAGCGTCAAGGCGCTCTCGCCCGTCGCGTCCGTCGTCACGGCGAAGATGCTCGGCATGCCCATCGCGGGCGCGATCGCGGGGCCCGTCGCGGGGGCCGCCGGCGGAGACGACCAGGCGGAGGGCCAGGTCGACGACCTGACGGACGAGGAGGCTGCCGCCGCCCTCGCCGAGGAGATCCGTGACCTGGTCGCCGAGCTCCCGGAGAACAAGCGCGCGGAGCTGCTCGCGCGCCTCAACGCGGAGAGCGCCGCATGAAGAACCTCAAGGAACGCCTCCGCCAGCTGCGCGGCCGCAAGGCTGCCGTCGCGGACGAGGCGGCACGCACCGAGTGCATCGAGCTGCTGGACCGGCTCGAGGAGCTGCAGACCACCCACCCCGGCCTCGCCGGAGATCCGGACGTGCGCCAGCGCATGACCCGGATCGTGACTCGAGGACTATCGGCATGATCTCGTCCCACATCTGCACTTGCGACCTCTGCCAGGCCCAGGCCGAAGCACCCCACAAGTCCGGCCACATGTTCGGCGCCGGACCGCTGCCCGAGGGCTGGGCCGTGCTGACCGTCACCGGCCCCGACGCCGTGCCGTCCCCCTACGCCCTGCAGCAGAAGGCGATGCTGGCCCAGTTCCGGCAGGGCTTCCAGGACCTGGCCGGCGAGCTGCCCAGCGACACCCGCAAGGTGTTCGTCAGCAGCATGGACGGCATCGTCCGGCAGCTGTCCAGCCTGATGCAGTTCGAGGAGAAGGAGCTCCGCG
>CALATR010001244.1 GCA_937891875.1 uncultured Pseudomonadota bacterium
GACCAGGTCTTCCGTCAGCTTCTCGAGCTCGGCCCGAGTGATGGTGACGTGGAGGTCCAGGTAGGTGCCCTTGTTCTCGGGATCCTCGCAGATGCCGTCGATGTGCATGTCGCAGGACTCGTCCGACGACAGCTGGATCTTGACCTCTTCCGCCTGCTGGCGGACCCGGGTGACCGCGGTGCGGTCGTAGGAGAGGTCGATCCCGGTCTCGTCCAGGAAGCCGGACAGCACGTGCTGCATCAGCCGATCGTCGAAGTCGACACCGCCGAGGAAGGTGTCACCACCGGTGGCGATGACCTCGAAGATCTTGTCCTTGATCCGGATGATCGAGATGTCGAAGGTGCCGCCGCCGAGGTCGTAGATGGCGACGGTCTGGTCGAGGGTGCGGCCCAGGCCGTAGGCGAGCGCTGCGGCCGTCGGCTCGTTCAGGACGCGCAGGACCTTGAGCCCGGCGAGCTTGCCCGCGGAGCGGACGGCCTGGCGCTGGCGGTCATTGAAGTAGGCGGGGACCGTGATGACGGCCTGGTCCACCGACTCGCCGATCGCGTCCTCGGCGTTGTCCTTGATCCGCCGGAGGATGGCGGCCGAGATCTGCTCCAGCGTGAACAGCTGGCCCTGCACCTTGACCAGGACCTCGCTGCTCTCGGACTCCGCCAGCTCGTACGTGAAGACCTGGCTCATCTTCTCCATGGCGTCCGATCCGAACGTGCGTCCGATCAGGCGCTTGGAAGCAGCCACGGTGTTCTCAGGGTTGGCGGCAGCCTGGTCGGCAGCCTCGCGGCCGACCAGGCGCTTTCCACCCTTGTCGATGGCGAAGACCGAAGGAATGGTCTTCTGGCCGTCGCGGTACGTGATGACCTTCGGCGTGCCGCTCTCGATGAGCGCTGCGCACGAGTTCGTCGTACCGAGATCGATCCCGATCGCCCTGCCCATGTGCGCTAGCTTCCTTGGTACGAGGGGGGACGCGCGCTCCGACGCGCGCCGCCAGTGCTAGCACATCGCTGCCGTCGAGCCAAGCGCGCACCCTGGCGCTTGTCTCGCGCGCTAGCATGCCGAGGGAGCGTACCCCCCGGAGGATGGCGATGAACCCGAAGGTCGAAGCCCTCGCTGCGCGGCTCAGGACCGTGTTGGACGACTACGAGGCCAGCCGGCGCCAGGACGCGGCGGCGCGTGAACAAGAACTTGCCGCGGCGCGTGCGGCGCGTGCGGAGCTGCTCCAGGAGCTCGCCGCGTTCGGGCGCGCGGTGGGGCACCTGCAGGTGGACGCCCACGCAGATCGCCTCGGCTTCACCTGGGGCAGTCAGCGGCTCGCGTTCGTCCCGGTCGGAGAAGGGGACGCGCTGCGGGTGGTGATCGGAAGCCTGGCGGGGCCCGACGACAGCGAGGCGGAAGAACCCGGCAGCCCGGTGCGGATCTACCGCCGGGGCGAGGTGTGGGTGCTCGCGGTCGCCCACGACGGGGTGGAGGACAGCGAGCCGCTCTTCGAGCAGGGC
>CALATR010001245.1 GCA_937891875.1 uncultured Pseudomonadota bacterium
GACCGCGCGGCACACCTGGAGCACGTGGGCGCCCACGTCGAGGTCCGGCTGCTGCTGGGTTGGACCCGTGCAGGCGGCGCCCAGCCACAGGACGCCGAGAGCCAGGACCGTGGCGCTGACGCCCGGACGCATCAGTCGCGCTCGTTGGCCTCGTACTCGCCGTCGCCGTCGTCCTGGGTGGCTTCCTCGCGGTAGGCGATGGCGCGCTGACCGTGGGCGGCGACCTGGGCCTCGAAGGCCTCGCGGAGCTCGGGCTTGCTGGCGTGGCAGGTCGGGCAGACCGTGATCTCCTTCACGATCTCCCAGCCCTGGGCAAACTGGCGCCCGTGGTCGACGTTCATGCCCCGGCGGCGAGCCTTGCGCTTCTCCTTCTCGGACAGGCGCGGAGTGATGTCGTAGGTCTTCTCACGGGTCTCGACGACCATCTTGATCTGGGGAGTGCCGGAGGTGGTGACCTTGTTGCAGACGTCGCAGCGGTACATTCGGAATCGGCTCCATGGCGCGTCCTCGGCGCTGTGTGCAGCGCGCTGATCGGGACACGACCGGTGTTGGGTGGTGCTGCCGTCCGAGTCGGCGGGCGGCGGGACGGGGCCCCGTAGCACGGTTGCCCGCAACGTGCCCACCCGGCCTTCGGTGCTCGGCGTGCGTGGTTCGAAAGACAGGTTGGTGGCGATCTGCCGCGAAGTCAGCCCAGGTGGTCGAGGCCGTCGGGGGTGCAGCACGCGTGCACGGGCTGATCGGTCGCGTCCCGGGGAACCCGGGGAATCCGCTGGCGTGGCAGGCCGATCCAGACCCGGAAGGCGCCGGGCATGTGTGGCAGCGAGCGGTCGTAGTAGCCGCCGCCGTAGCCGATGCGGTAGCCGAGGTCGTCGACCGCGAGGGCGGGCACCACGACGAGGTCGATCTCCGCCGGATCCACCTCGGGCGCGTCGGGAGGAGGCACGGGAACCCGGAAGCGACCGCGCTGCAGCGCAACCTCGGGGCGGTGGGCGCGCCAGAGCAGCGGGGTGGCCTTGCGGATCACGACCGGCAGCGCAACCCGAACGCCGCGGGCCCAGGCGTCCTCGACCAGCGACGTCAGGTCGGGCTCTCCGGGCAGGGCGGCGTAGAGCGCGACGGTCTTCGCCCCCGACCACTCGGGGGCGGCGAGCAGGTGGGCGACCGCCGCGCGAACGTCTGCGGAGAACGCCGCTGGGTCCAGTGTCGCGCGCCAGGCCAGCGCCTCGTCGCGGATCGCCTGCTTGTCCACCTGACCTCCCGGCACGGCTCGTAGCGCGCAGGTGGCCGCGCGCCCCGTTCGCAGGTCGTACGCGGCGCGACCGGGTCGTGGGGCCTGCCCGGGTTGTCGTCTTTTGCGGGGTTCTTGGGCCGACCCCCGTCGCGAGCGCTTTCGCCGGCCAGAGCACTGCTGTACCCCTGTTGCCTCATGCGTCAGTCCTTCCGCATCGTCGATGGAGTCGTGGATCTGGAAGCCGCCGTGGTCGTACGCGGCGCGGACGTGCAGGTGCTGAGCCCCGCGGAGGCGCTGCTCCTGGAGGCGCTGCTCGCTCGCCGCGGGGAGGTCGTTCCCCTGGAGGATCTCACGTCGCGCCTGTGGACCTTCGGCGGTCGCAGCGACCGGCTCGAGCCCCTCATGTGGAGCCTGCGCCGCAAGCTCGCGCCGGCGGCCAGGCTCCTTGTGCGCGAGGAGGACGGCATACGCCTCGACGCGCCCCCTGGCGAGCTGACCCTCACCCGCCGCGCCCTCGCGTTGGTGTTCCACGACGGCGCGCTCGACCTGCCGTCCAGCCTCGAGGTCCGCCCCGTGCGCGACGGCGTCGTGCTGATCGCGGATCGGGTGGAGGAGCTGCTCGCCGCCCTCGACGGGGTGGCGTCCGACGATCCGCTGCGGGTCGCGATCGACGTCTGCACGACCGTGGAGAGCGCCCTGGAACCGGCGTTGCAGGCTGCGATCTCGCGACTCCGCCGCCTGCACGACTGGGGCCCGGCGGTGCGCTTCCTGCTGTCCGAGGTCGCCAGCCGCGAGCTGCACGTCCCCATCAAGCCTGTCGGCACCTGGACCCGGGTCCCGGGTGGGTCGGTCGAGAGCTGCTGGGCCCTGCGCACCGATGCCTCCCGTGGCGCGGTCGCTCCGGTTCCGACCGCGGTCACCTCCCGGCCGCTCACCGGCCGCGCCGACGAGATCGCCACCTGCTGGGCCGCGGTCGAGGCCGGCGCCGCCGCCATCGTGGTGCATGGCTCCGCGGGGGTGGGCCGCACGACGCTCGTCGACTGGATCGCCCGGGAGGCCCAGTCCCACCTGGGTCCAAGCTGGAACGTGCGCCGGGTGGTGGCGGCCGGCGCGACCGATCCCGCCGCCATGCTCCGCCGCCTGGCCACGGGCCTCAAGCTGGGTGCGGAGGAGACCTCGGTCGACGCGGTCGTGCGGGCGCTGCAGGCGCTCTCGCCGCTGATCCTCGTGGTCGACGATCTCGACGAGGCCAGCCCCGAGGCCTGGCGTGCCCTCGTCGGCTGGCGGGCCCGGGCCAGCCGCTGCACGCTGATGTGCACCAGCCGCCGTCCGCTGCGCCTGCCCGGCGCCATGCAGGTCGAGCTGGGTCCGCTGCCGCCCCGCGCCGCCCGCGAGGTCCTGCACAAGCGCACCCGAGGCCTGCCTGGCTGGGACGAGGTCTCGGTCGACGACACGGTCCTGCGCGAGCTTGCCGAGGCTGCCGAGCGCCTGCCGGCCAACCTCGTGTCCCTCGCCGGCCGCGCCCTGCTGATGGCCCCCGAGCTGCTCGCCTCCTCCGTCCGCCACGACAGCACCACGGCGACCCGGGGCGTGCTCGAGGCGGCGTGCGAGCGGCTCCCGACACCGCTCCGACGGGCGCTCTCACGGATCGCCTCGCTGCCCGGGGGCGTCGATCTCGACGACATCGAGAGCGTCATCGACGGCACCGGGGTGCTGGCCCTGCCCGCGGTGCGCCACCTCGTCGAGTCCGGCCTGCTCGCCGCCACCGAGGATCCCATCCTGGCCGAGGTGCGCTTCTCGGTGTCTCGCACCGTGCGCGAGATCTGCCAGGGCCGCTGCGAGGGAGAGGATCGGGAAGACGTGCTGCTCCGCCACACCCAAAGCGTCGCCTGGCGCGCCCAGGACTGGGTCGCTCGGCTGGAGTCGGTCGGCAACGAGCAGGAGCCCCTGCGCCGCATCGCCCTGGCCAGCGAGACCCTGACGCGGGCGGTCGGCCTGGCCGAGTCCCACCCCGAGGTCGCCTACAACGCGTTCCGCGCGCTCACCTACCAGTGGGAGCGGGGACACGTCGGCGTGCAGGTGCTGCTCGATGCCCTGCCGCGCCTGCAGCCGCCCCCCGGGGAGGAGATCCGCTTCCTGGTCGACCAGGGCCGCATCCTCTGCGACGCCGGCCGGCTCGACGAGGTCCAGGTGGTGCTGCGCGACGTGCCCGCGGATCACGACCTGGGTCCGGTCGCCCACGTCTTTCGGGTCGAGGCCGCCCATGGCGCCGACTCCCGCGCCCGCTACGCCGCCATCGCCTCCGGGCTCCTGCGCGAGGTGCGCCCCACCCAGGTCGCCCTGCTGCCCGAGATGCTCGACGCCCTGCTGATGGGCGGCATGTTCGCCGATGTCGCCGAGCTCGCCGAGCGCTACGGATCCCACGCGGCGGCGCACGGATCGCGCTGGCGCGCCGCCCAGCTTGGTCTGCAGGCGTTCCGGGCCCGCTCCGCGATGGGCCGCCACCGTCCCCAGGATCTGCGCGCCGCCCGCCAGCACCTGCAGACCCTGCTGTCCTACGAGGACCAGCGCCGGGCGGCCGCCGGCCTGCAGTGGCTCTCGCGGGCGCTCACCGCGTCTGGGGATCCGCGCTCGGCGCTCGATCTGCTGGATCGGCTGGGCAGCGCCATCGACGCCCACGGGGTGTGGGCCGTGCGCCACATGGCCCGGCTCGATCGCGCCCGTGCCCACGCGCTGGCCGACGAGCTGGGCGAGGCGTGGTCCGCGTTTGCCGAGTACGAGCAGCTCCAGGCACAGGGTCCGCGACTCCCGGCGTACGTCGCCGCATTCGACGCGCTGATGCTCGCCGCGGTCGCCCACGACGGCGCTCGGATGCGGCAGGCGCTTCCGGCGCTGGTGGCGGACGGGGCGGCGCACGTCAACGCCCACATCCGGCTCGCCGCCCTGCTCGCCCCGCTCGCCGATCACCTGGCGGGCGAGGAGGTCCGACCGCTGCCTCGGGCCCGCAGTGGCGGGGAGCGCCTCATGCACGGCCTGGTCACCGCCTGGATCGGCGGCAGCACGGTGGCGCTGGAGGACGCCCGGGCCGCACTGCGCCAGGCGCCGGAGTGGCGGAGCATCGCGCTGGTGGGCGTCGCGCTGCGCTTGCTGGACAAAGCCGCAGAGCGCGCGTTGGACCAGAACCTTGTAGCGGAGTAGCAGGCGCGCTCGCTCCGGAGTTCGCATGCCCGCCCCTCGCCCCGCGGTGTTCCTCCTCGCCGCCGCCGCCACGGTCCTCGTCAGCTGCACGAAGGAGGAGCTTCCCTGGGAGTTCTCCGGCTGCGACCCGGTCGACCCCTCGATGTGTGCGCTGCCGTTTCCGAGCACGACCCAGCTGAAGGTCGACGAGACCAGCGCCACCGGCTGGCGGGTGAACTTCGACGGGCAGGACTTCCCGCGCCCCGAGACCGGGCAGTTCCTGGACCTCACCACCTGGAACGAGCGCGACGGCTTCTCCGTGGGCACGCCCTTCCTCGC
>CALATR010001246.1 GCA_937891875.1 uncultured Pseudomonadota bacterium
GAATCCACCTCCGGTCGCGCGTCGGCGAGGCGATCGCGAACCCCGGACGGGAGTGGCCCGACCAGGTCGGACACACCGTCCAGCACCTGATCCACGCTGGCCAGGCGGGCGACGACCACACCCTCCATGGCGACCGCCTCCAGCTCCAGCGCGTCGGTCGGGCTGGACACGCCCCCGTCCGCCGGGATGCGCCCCTGGTCGTGCTGCACCACGTGGGTCAGCTCGTGGGCGAGCAGGCGGTCCCCGGCGGGCGTGCCCGGACGCAGCTCGCCGCGGCCCATGAAGAGATCCGCACCCAGGGCGAAGGCGTGCGCATTCAGCAGCTCGGCCGCCTGCTCCGCCTGGCCGTCGGTGTGGATGCGGACGTGGCCGAGATCGTGGTCGAGGGCGATCTCGAAGCGCTCGCGCAGGGCGGCATCGAGCGGGCGACCCGAGGAGGCGTCGACGTGCCGCATCGCCTGATTCAACGCCCGGTTCGACACGTCGTGCTCCAGCGTCCCGCCCTCCGCATGGCGCTGCACCTCGCTGACAGCCAGCAGGGCGTGCCAGCCGGTGGGGTTGCGCAGGGCCTGGCGAAGCACGACCTGACTCGTCGTGGTCGGTGTGCGCGCGATCGTCGGCGAGGTCGTCTCCGCTTCGCGCAGCACGACCGCTCGCTTCGGGCTGCGCCGTGCTCCGGGTCCCGAGTCCTTGCCCATGGCGTCCTCCTGGCTCGACATCAAGGTAGGAGCGGGTCTCTCGGCCAGAGGTCGCAGCGGGTCGCGCCCGCTCACGAGGGCGTGGGGTGGGCAGGTCAGGATGAGGGGGAGCCTCGGCGGCCGCGGGGTCCTAGACTGGCCTGGACGGGTGCCCAGAGGGCGCGCCATCCGAGGACCCATGCGCTGGCAAGACGGGCGTAGAAGCAGCAACATCGAGGACCGACGCGGCCGCTCCAGCGGCGGTGGCATGGGCCGGGTCGCCGTGCCCGCGACCGGGGGCGGCTGCCTGGTGATCCTGGTCATCGTCGGGCTGGGCCTGCTCTTCGGCGCGAGCCCGGAGCAGATCCTGTC
>CALATR010001247.1 GCA_937891875.1 uncultured Pseudomonadota bacterium
ACGAGATCGGGGCTCGGGGCGGCGCCGAGGGGTCGCGCGCCGATGCCGAGCCCCGCCTGCATGGCCTGGGTGAGCACGAGGCTGGTGTCGCAGGCCAGGTTGCCGCCGACCGAGACGGTCTGCTGCTCGCCGTCGACGTGGACCAGGGTCCACTGCTCCTCGGGGGTGCCGTCCAGAAACCGCAGGCAGGCGTGGTCGACCAGCTGGCTCGGGTGCTCGGGAAGACCGTTTGCAGCGGCATAGTCGCGGTGGGCGGCCAGGGCGGACGCAAAGGTCGTCACCCGGCGGAAGAGCAGGGTGGCCTGGGTAGGCATGGAGAAGCGCAGCTGCACGTCCAGCGCCTCGGCGACCACGTCCAGCGGGGCGTCGGCAACGATCAGCTCGAGCGAGATCCCGTCGTGGCGGGCAAGCCAGGCGGCGAGGTGGGAGAGGAACTCCGGAGTGACGACGACCGACGGCAGGGCGACCCGCAGCTTGCCGCGCAGGCGGTCGGTGGACGGCGTGACGGCCTGCTCGGCCTCGGCGACGGCGGCCAGCACGCGCCGGGCGGGCCCGAGCAGGCGGTCGCCGCGGGCGGTGAGGGAGACCGAGCGGGTGGTGCGGTGCAGCAGGCGTCCGCCGACGCGCTCCTCGAGGCGCTGGACCGCCCGGCTGACCTGATTGACCGACAGGCCGAGCTGGCGGGCGGCGGCGGTGAACCCGCCGGTCTCGGCCACGGCGACGAAGCGGCGCACCTCGGCCAGGTTGTCCAGCATTGTGGCGTCATCAGCCAAGAGGCCTGCCTCACCATGGCGATCCGAGCGCAGCCTATCCGGTGCGAGCATCGCCCGATGGGGGAGCGCGCGGTAGGGGGCAGGCGGAGGCCCGGTGAGCACACTCGGCAGGGACAGCGGCGGGACGAGGGCCTGGGCCAGCGTAGGTGCCGAGCAGGCGGTCCTGGAGCAGCTGGCCGGGCTGGACGGCGACCTGGAGTCCGGGTTCAACGCCGCAGAAGAGTGCTTGTACCGGCATCCTGCGGGCAACCTCGCCCTGGTTTGGCGCTCCGGATCCCAGCGCCTGGAGGTCACCTTCGGGGAGCTGGCAGACGCCGCGGATCGCATGGCCGCCGAGCTCGCTGCGAGAGGCGTCGGGCCGGGCTCCCGGGTCGCCGTGCTCCTGCCGCGCCGTCCCGAGCTGCTGCACACCCTCTTCGCCATCTGGCGGCTCGGTGCAGCGGTCGTGCCGCTGTTCACCGCCTTCGGCCCCACCGCCATCGCGACCCGGGTCGAGGCGGCAGGCGCCACCGTGCTGGTCACCGACGGGGTGTTCGCCACCCGCCTGCCCGAGCACTTCGGCCTGTCCGTGGTCGACGTCGACCAGCCGCTCCGCGCCCGAGCCCCCGCGCCTCCGCTGCGGCGCCACGCCCCGTCTCAGCCCTTCATCGTGCTGTTCACCTCGGGCACGTCGGGCTTCCCCAAGGGGGTGCCGGTGCCGCTGCGGGCGCTGCTCTCGTTTCGCGCCTACCTCGACTACTCGGTCGCCCTGCGCCCCGACGATCGCCTGTGGTGCGTGGCCGATCCCGGCTGGGCGTACGGCCTGTTCTGCGGCCTCGTCGGTCCCATGATCCTCGGCGCTGCGATCCGCTTCCTGCAGGATGGCTTCGAGCCCCGACGGGCCGCCGCCTTCCTCGTCGAGGAGCGGATCACCGCGGTCATGAGCGCGCCTACCGCCTACCGGCTCATGCTCCCCTGGCTCTCCCGGAGCGGCCTGCGCCTGGCCTGCAGCGCCGGTGAGCCGCTGCCCCCCGAGCTCGCCCACGCCTTCCGCCGGGCGACCGGGGCTCCGGTGTTCGACCAGTACGGCCAGACCGAGGTCGGCATGGTCGCAGGCAACCACCACGGGCTCGCCCACACGGTGATCGACGGGTCGATGGGCCTTGCCGTGCCCGGCTACCGGGTCGCGGTGCTCGATCGTGCCGGCCACCCGGTCATCGGCGAGCGCGGTCGCCTCGCGGTCCACCTGGACGACAGCCCCATGGGCTACTTCACCGGCTACCTGGGCTCGCGTCCGTCTGTCCGCGACGACGCCTGCTTCACCCCGGACGGCTGGTATCTGACCGGCGACCTCGCGGTGCAGGCCGAGGCCGGCCACCTCTCCTTCGCCTCCCGCAGCGACGATCTCATCGTCAGCTCCGGCTACCGGGTGGGTCCCGCGGAGATCGAGGAGCAGCTCCTGCGCCACCCGGCGGTCGCCGACTGCGTCGTGGTCGGCCGGCCGGACCGCGCTCGCGGTGAGGTGATCGTCGCGTTCGTGGTGCCCGCCCACCTGGACGAGGCGGAGCACCTGATCGGGGATCTCCAGGCCTACGTGCGCCGGGAGCTCGCCGCGCACCTGGCCCCGCGCGAGGTGCGGCTCATCGAGGAGATCCCGCGGTCGCCCAGCGGAAAGCCGCAGCGCTTCGTGCTGCGCCGCGGGCTCGAGCTGCAGCGGCGCTGACTGCCCGCGTTCGCCGCCGGACGCTTTTTTCCGATCTTCCTGGCGAGGTCTCGGCTCGTTTCGGGTGGGAGCAGGTGTGGGCTCTGAACGCCCCGTCGGCGGCCTCTGCCGCCGTCCCCGGATCCTCGCCGGAAATCCGTTGGAGCCCCGATGCCGTCCGTCCAGCCGAAGATGTCGCAGCAGCAGAGCCTGACCTCGAACCAGAAGCTCGACCCGAACCGGCCCAAGAAGAAGGCGCCTCGCCCGCCGAAGTCGAACCAGGAGCAGCTCGAGGAGCTCAACGAGGTCACCTACGACGGGGACGGCATCCTCCAGCGCATGGACGAGATGGGCCTCGAGCGCGAGGAGCCCGACCCCAGCCTCTTCAACGACGACTTCTCCGACACGGCGTCCCTGTACGAGGCCTTCCGCGGCAAGGAGGCGCCCCGGGGCAAGAACGGCGACTTCGTCAAGGACGGGATCGCCAAGCGCCTGGGCCTCGAGGGCCAGCGCCAGGGCTTCTACCTGCTGGGCGAGCAGGACGAGTACGAGTCCGACCGCCACGAAGGCATCGGGACGGACAACCAGAAGGAGGAGACCGACGAGACCTACCTCTCGCGCACCTTCCAGGACGACAAGACCTTCGAGAAGGACGTGCCCAAGGAGCTCGAGTTCACCAAGGGGCAGAAGCAGCCCAAGGCCATGGAGAAGCTCCGCAAGATGGCGGTGCGCTCGGCGAAGGTCATCGACGAGCACGCCCACGACGTCACCAGCACCACGGTCATGGTCGGCGGCGCCACTGCGGAGATGAAGGAGCGCCGCGACGAGAAGCTGGTCAAGCTCGACGAGCTGGTGGGCAAGGCCGGCCCGGGCGACACCAAGGACTTCGACGACGAGATCGACAAGGAGAAGGACAAGCTCAAGGAATCGGCCGCCAAGTACAAGAACTGGCAGCGCACCCACGAGCAGATGGTCGGCGCGAGCGCGGTGGTCAGCGACAAGGCGGACACCGCCTACAAGACCAGCCAGTTCGTCGACGAGTCGGAGAAGTCGATCACCAAGGACACGCCGCTCGACTGGAAGGTCGAGGAGAGCGCCCGCAAGAAGGTCGAGGTCTCGCTGGAGGACCGCAAGGAGACCAAGCGCCACCAGACGGCCGCCCTGCGGGTGCAGGACGAGATGAAGAAGGACGAGCTGCTCGACGACGGCTTCCTCGACCTGCTCACCCTCAGCAACAAGAACCCCCACGGCTACAAGTCCAAGGGCAAGGGGCTGTGGGAGAAGGGCAAGGGCAAGGTGAAGGGCGCCATCGTCGGCGCCCTCTTCGGCGGCTTCGCGCCGGTGGAGGAGATGCAGGAGGTCCAGGGCGGGCGCAAGAGCGAGCTGAAGCGGGACTGGGCCAAGCCCATCACCAACCTGAAGAACTCGATCAAGGAGGCGGAGAAGCTCCGCAAGTCGGGGGCGATGGGCGGCAGGAAGGCGTCGGCGGTCTACGCCATGCTCAAGGTGCTGTCCGAGGGCGTCATCCCGATGGTGCGGGACATCCTGACCAGCGTCGGCATCTGGTGCGCCATCCTCGCGTTCTTCACCCTGGGCGGGACCGCGCCGGTCGCCGCGGCCGCCGGCGCGCTCTCCCTGTTCCTGACGCTGTTCAAGCTGGGTCTGGACTTCGGCCTGTTCGTCTGGTCCGCGGTCAAGAGCAGCCAGCACAAGGACCACGACCACCGCAAGAACGAGCTGGCGACCGGAGAGTCCTACAACCGGTTCGTCGACGTGGCGCTCGGCGGGACGAAGGTGGGCATGGGGGTCGGCATCGGCACCAACTCGAACGGCAGGTCGATCGGGCCGGACAACCTGATGAAGAACCGCGTCGAGGACCTCAAGGGCAACTACACCGACACCAGGTACGGCAGCACCGGCATCAAGCAGGGCGGCATGGGCAACACGAAGTTCAAGAGCCCCATGGGCACCCACGAGGTCAACACCGACCAGAGCCTCACGACCGACTTCGTGCTCTCCGGCCCCGTCGGCGGCGGCATGATCAAGGGCATGAACGTCGTCAACAACAAGATGATCAAGGGCGGCGGCGTCAAGAACGTCAAGAAGAACGAGCAGAAGAGGCTCAACGAGGAGGGCAACCAGCAGCTCGAGAAGCGCCAGCAGGACGACAAGGAGCACGACGACCAGATCACGAAGGAGCACCAGGAGGCGCTCGACCGGCCGATCGGCCAGTTCTGGAAGGTGCACGAGCTGTTTGGCAATCTGCCCGACAAGATGGAGTCCGGCGTGAAGAAGGCCGACCCGAAGAAGCTGAAGGACGGCGTCGACGGCGACCCGATGGAGGCGGTCAAGGCGGTCGCGGACATCGGCCCCATCATGGAGGAGTTCAAGGGGTAGGGATTGGCGGGAAGGCGGGACGCCCCATGCGCCCGGCGGGCCGCTGGCCGGGAGGGGCGACATCGAGCCGATCGCACCGAGCCCTGCGCCCTGCCTGCGCTGCACTGGGACTGGAGGCTGAGGACTGGAGACTGCAGACCGGGCCTCCACGACTGCCAGAAGCTAAGCGACGTCCGCCGCTGCTCTCCATCGCCTCCCGTAGCGCCCGGAGCTGATCCCGATGACCGCCTTCTCGACGCCGCTCTCTCGCCGCCTCGGCCTCCGCTACCCCCTGGTCGCAGCGCCGATGTTCCTGGTGTCCAACCGCCAGATGCTGCTCGCCTGTGCCGAGGCCGGGATCCTGGGTGCCATGCCCAGCCTGAACCGGCGTACCTCCGAGGCGTTCGCCGAGGACCTCGCCTGGCTGAAGGCCCGCACGGACAAGCCCTTCGCCATCAACGTCACCATCGGCCTGACCGAGCCCGAGCGGCTGGAGCGCGACGTCGCCCTGTGCCTGGAGCACGAGGTCGCGGTGATGATCACCAGCTACGGCAACCCGACCGAGATCGTGCGGCGCGCCCACGAGCGCGACACCATCGTCTTCCACGACGTCATCAACCTGCGCCACGGACAGAAGGCGCGCGATGCGGGCGTGGACGCGATCATCGCCGTGAGCCAGGGAGCGGGCGGCCACGCGGGCACGGTCAACCCCTACGTGCTCGTGCCCTGGCTGCGCCGTGAGCTGGGCGTGCCCATCATCGCGGCGGGCTGCATCTCGGGCGGCGATCAGGTCGCGGCGGCCCTGGCTCTCGGCGGCGAGCTCGCCTACATCGGCACCCGCTTCATCGCCTCGGAGGAGGCGGGCGCCCAGGACGCGTACAAGGCGCTGATCACCACCGCGACCCACGACGATGTCGTCTACACCAACGAAGTATCCGGGGTAAACGCCAACTTCCTGCGTCAGACCCTCCAGCGGGGCGCGTCGGAGGGCAACCCGGCGAAGCGCTGGAAGGACATCTGGTCCGCGGGCCAGGGCGTGACCCTCATCGACGAGGTGCTCCCCATCGAGCGCATCGTCGACGACATCGTGCGCGAGTACCACGACGCGAAGGCGCGCCTGGGGTGAGGCGGCGCTGGGGAGGCCCCGGTTCAACCCTCGCGAAATGGGTCGATAGGGCAGCACGAGGCCCGATGGACTCCCCGACCGCCCCATCACCGCTGGACCTGCTCCGCCGTCGACAGCTGGCGGCGATGTTCGCCATGGCCCTCGGATCCGCGCTCCTCACCATGGTCGCGACGGTCGTGGTGTCGGCGACCCGGGTGGAGAGCACGGTGGTCGACATGGCGGGGCGGCAGCGCATGCTCTCCCAGCTCGCCGCACTCCACGCGGCCGACCTGGCCTCCCGGGTGGACGAGGCGGCGGCGGAGGAGCGGTCCGAGGCGCTGCTCTCCGTGCTGGATGACCTCGAGACCCAGCATCGGGTACTCACCGCTGGCGACCCCGTCGCCCACGTGCGCGGGATCAGCGACGAGGCGACGCTCTCTCACTACTACGGCACCGGCACCTCTCTCGATCGGCGTATGCGCGCGTTCCTCGCCCATGGTCGCGGACTCGTCGCCGGCGGGCGGACCCCGAGCATCGAAGAGGCCCAGGCGTTCCGCGAGGAGAGCGCGCGCCTGCTGCCGCTCCTCGAGAGTGCCGTGCAGCTGCACCGCGCCGAGCTGGAGCACCGGGCGGACTGGGTGCCCACCGCGCTCTTCGGCGTGTTCCTGGCCTCCCTCGCCGGGCTGTCCGGACTGTGGATCTTCGTCTTCCGGCCGGGCCTGCAGCTGTTTGCCAAGGAGCACGGCCGCCTGATCGCTGCGGAGGCCCGCCGTGACGTGGACGCCGCCATGCAGCGCTTCCAGCGACGGGTGACCGGCGCCCTGGAGCTGGTCGAGACCGAGCGCGATCTGCTCCGCCTGGTCGGTCGGGCCAGCCTGGAGCTCGGAGCGAGCGCACCGATCGAGGTCCTGCTGTCCGACGAGTCCGAGTCCCACATGGTCGTCGGTGCGACCCACCCCCAGGAGGGCGGACCGGGCTGCGGCGTGCGCTCGCCCTGGCAGTGCCCGGCGCTCCGGCGGGGTCGGACGTCGCTGTTCCCCGACAGCCAGTCCCTGGACGCGTGCCCCGAGCTGGTCGACCGCGAGGGGTCCTGCTCGGCGGCGTGCGTGCCGCTGTCGTTCATGGGCGACTCCATCGGCGTCGCCCACGTGACCTTTCCTGCCGGTGTCGAGCCGAGCGCCGACTACCTGCAGCGCCTGGAGTTCCTGGCGAGCGCGTCGGCCGCCCGGCTGTCGACCCTGCGCGAGGAGTTCGTCATCGTGTTCGCCGATGCCGACGCCGAGACCGCGGTGCGGGTGATCGACCGGGTGCGCATCCACCTCGCCAACGTGGTCTCGGGTACGGACACGCCCACCTTCACCGCCAGCTACGGGATCTCCGACACTCGGATCGGACGCGACCTGACCATGCTGATCCAGGTGGCGGACGCCGCGCTGCTCCGGGCGAAGGACCGGGGTCGGGATCGGGCCCTGGTCGCGGACATGGGCAAGTCGATCGCCCGCCTCGAGCCCGCGCGACGCGACGACGGCGAGGAAGAGGCCGCATGAGCCGCGCTGCGTCGGTCGGGAACGGATAGGACGAAGCGATGCCTGCCGACCCACCTGTCATCACCGCCCGCGCCGTCGTCCGCGCCCTGCTCGCCGTCGTGACGGAGGATCTCGGCGGCGTCGAAGCCATGGCCCGCCTTGCCAATGACGAGGCGACCAACGCCGACAATCGCGCGGAGAACAAGTACGACACCCGCAGCCTGGAGGCGTCGTACCTGGCGCGGGGTCAGGCCGAGCGGGTGGTCGCGCTACGCCGGGCAGCGTCGTGGCTGCGGGGCTTCCGCGAGGTCGAGGACGCCGACCGCGTCGCCCTGGGCACGGTGGTGACCCTGGACGTGGACGGCGAGCGGCGGGTGATCTTCCTGCTGCCGGACGAGGGCGGTCGCACCGTGGAGGTGCACGGCGTCACCGTGCGCACCGTCACCCCCAAGTCGCCGGTCGCCAAGGCCATCCTCGGCCTCGAAGAAGGCGATGGCGCCGAGACCGGCACCGGGGTCGAGATCGAGATCCTCGGGATCGCGGGGTAGATCACCCCACCGGGCCCAGCGCCGCCCGCAGGGCCTGGCGATCGATCTTGCCGGTGGGCCCGCGGGGGAGGGCGGCCAGGGGGTGCACGTCGACCGCGACGGCGCTCGGGAGCAGGGTGTCGGGGATGAGCGCGCGCACGTCGGGGCAGGGGCCGCGGAGCACGAGGGCCACGGCGGGGCGCTCGCCGAGATCCCGGTCGGGAACGCCGATGATCGCGACATCAACCACGTTGTCGTGGGCGCGCACGCACGCCTCCAGGCTGCCCGGCCCGACCCAGCGCGAGCCGATCCGCAGCCCGTCCTTGATGCGACCGACCAGGGACACGCAGCCGTCGGGCGCGATGGTGACGCGATCGCCGGTGCGCAGCCAGCCGCCCTCCGCGAAGGCCGTGCCCTCGGGTTCCCAGGCGTAGCTCCCGGTGATCCAGGCGCCGCGGACCTGCAGCTCGCCCTCGGAGGCGTCGTCCCAGGGGAGCTCGCTGCCGTACTCGTCGACAACCCGGACGTCGACCAGGGGCACCGCTCGGCCCTGGGGCACCGGGCTCGGGTCGTCGCGGGCGGGCAGGCTCGGGCGGTGGGTCGTCGCCAGGGGGCCGGTCTCGGTCATGCCCCAGGTGTGGACCAGCTCGACGCCGTGCCGGGCGAAGCCGAGCACGATCGGGTGGTGCAGGGCGTTGCCGCCGCAGACGATGCGCAGGTCCGGGTGCAGGGGCCAGCGGCCGGGGAACTCGTCGAGGGCGTCCAGCACGGCGGCGAAGCTGGTGGACAGGCCGCCGGTGAGGGTGGTCTCGGTGGCGAGCAGCAGGTCGAGCAGGGCGGTCGGGGGCAGGGGCGCGCCGGGCAGGACCAGGGAGGCGCCGTGCAGGGCCGCGGCGAGGGGGAAGCCGATGGCGAGGGCGTGGTAGGCGGGCACGATGCTGAGCAGGGTGTCGTGGCGGCCGATGCCGAACCCGGACGTCAGCCCCGACGACAGCGCGTGCAGCCACACGGCGCGGTGGCTGTGCACCACCGACTTGGGCAGGCCGGTCGTGCCCGACGTGTGCACCAGGGCGAAGGGGTGGCTCTCGTCGAGATCGGGCATCTCCCGCATGGGATCCGCCGTCTGCAGGTGCGCGTCCAGCTCGGCGCCGACCTCCACGATCGCCGGGCCACGGGGGCCGAGCAGGGCCTGCAGCCGGGGGCGGTCGCCGGGCTCGCACAGGAGGAGCCGGTCGGCGGACCGGGCGAGGAGGTCGACCAGGACGACGTCGGGCAGGGCGGGGTTGAGCGGGTGCAGGACTGCGCGGGACATCGGCACGCCCAGGGTGGCCTCGAAGGCGGCGCGACCGTTGCCGAGCACGGTGGCGACGGCCTCGCCCGGGCGCACCCCGCGGTCCAGGAGCCAGCTCGCCAGGCGGCGGGCCCGGTCGAGCACCGCGTCGAGGGGCAGTCGGTCGAGGCGGCCGTCGGGCTCGCGGGTCGTGACCATCGCCCCCGGGCGCCGGGTGAGCACCCGGGAGGCGATGAGCGGCACGTGCGGGGTGGTGGCCCGGATCATGGGACCTCCGGGCCTCGGCGCACGGTCAGCACGTGCAGCTCGCAGGGCGTCGGCGCGCGGGCGACCAGCTCGAGGCCTGCCTCGGAAAAGATGCGTTCAAAGGCGGACAAGGTACGCTCGCGCCCGCCCAGCGCCGCGAGCATGCGCAGGTCGGACAGCTGCATGCGCAGGTGGTCGGCGCCGGCGCGGACCCGGTCGGGCATCACCCGATCGACGACGAGCAGACGGGAGTCGGGGCGCATGGCGGAGCGCAGCACGCGCAGCAGGCGCACGCAGTCAGCGTCGTCCCAGTCGTGGAGGATCCACTTGAGCAGGTAGACGTCCGCGCCCGCGGGAACCGCGCGGAACATGTCGCCGCCCGTGATCTGCGCCCGGTCGCCGAGACCCTGGCCGGCCAGGTACGCGCGTCCCTCCGCCACAACCTCCGGTCGGTCGACCACGAGGCCGTGGGCGCGGGGGGAGGCGTGGAGCACCGCGGCGAGCAGGGAGCCGTGCCCGCCCGCCACGTCGACGATCGACGCGGCGCCGAGATCGCCGATGGCCTCGACCACGTGGGGCAGGGTGCGGGCGTTCAGGCCGCGCATGCCCTCCTGGAAGAGCGCGAGGCGGTCGGGGTCCTCGCCGATGTGGTCGAAGGCGGGCTTGCCCAGGACCACGTCGGCCGCGGCCTCACCGCTGCGCAGGCTGTGCTCGAGCGCAGACCAGGTCTCCCACCACAGCGACATCACCCGGATGCCGGCCCGTGCGGACGAGGGACCGTCGCTGCGCAGGGCGTGGCCGCCGTCGGTGAGCGCGAAGCGGCCGTCGGAGCCGTGGGTGAGCAGGCCGAGTGCGGTCAGGGTGCGCAGGAGGCGCTCGAGGGCATCGGCGTGGGTCCCGGTCCGCGCGGCCAGGGCGGCGGCGTCGAGGGGCCCGTCGACCAGCGCGTCGGCGAGGCACAGCTCGGCGGCCAGGTGCACGACCCGGGCGGAGAAGCAGGCGGCGGCCAGATCCAGGGCCCGGGCGCGGGCCGCCGCGTGGGGATCGGGCGGGCGGGTCTGTCGCGGGAGCGGGTCGCGATGAGCGAGATCGAGGGCGTCGAGGACAGGCTGGGTCATGAGCATGGCAGGCTCCGGAGGTTCAGCGGCGTGCGATGTGGCACGGGCCGGTCTGCAGGTTCAGGGCGATGCGGGCACGGTCCAGCTCGCGGTCGCGGAGGTCGGGGTCGGCAGAGAGGCGCAGGGACTGTGCGCGCAGGGCCTCGAGGCGCTGCCTCGGGTCCACACGGACCTCGCCGTGCTCGAGCCAGCTCGCGAGGGCGGCGTCGACGGCGAGGCGGGTGCCCTCCTCCCGGGTGAGTGCCGGGCCCTGGCTCAGGCGCAGGGTCTCGCTGTCGCCGAGGGTGAGGACGAAGCCCTCGCCGCGGGCGACGACGCACGCGGCGGGGGCGGTGGCCAGGTCGACCGGGACCCGGGTGGAGCAGGACGCGGCGCCCAGCGCGAGGGCGACGAGCGCCCCCAGCCTGGCGCCGCGGCGATCACGGCGCGGCATCATCGAGGATCCCCGCCGCGTAGCAGAAGGTGCTGGTCGTGACGCCGTTGTAGGAGGACAGCGCCGAGCGGTTGTGCTCGACCTCGATGCACTTGCCGTCGAGGTTCACCTCCGAGTCCAGCACCGTGACGTGGTGCTTGTCGTCGAAGAGCGCGTCGAAGCGGCTCAAGCGGATGGTGCCCTCGCCGGGAACACAGGTTCCATCGACCTTGTCCCGCACTCGCACCCGCAGGGAGATGAGCGACATGTCGTTCTTGCCGCTCATGTCCTCGTACTGGTTGAGCACGCACTTCACCATGGCGGTGCCGGTGCCCAGGCCCCCGGACCAGGGCACGTAGCGGTACACGCTGCTGGTGCTGTTGGTGTGGGTCTTGGTGTGCATGTGGGTGCGCACCGGGCCCATGCCCGCGCCCGAGTCCAGCAGGCGCAGCTTGAGGCGACCGAAGCCCAGCAGGTAGTCGCCCCCGCAGACCAGCTCGCTGCCCTTGTCGCAGCTCGCGTGCGCCTCGTGGCCGGTCAGGGTCCCGCGGTCGCCCATGGCGAGCATCAGCGTGTGCAGGCGGCCCGGGCTGTCGATCCAGGTCGCGCCCACCTGCAGGTTCCAGTCCTTGACCGAGGCCGCGGCACCCGCGACCACCGGCGCCGCCATGCTGGTGCCGACGGTGTTGTGCGCGATGTTGCCGTAGGCGCCCCCGCTGCTGGTGACGTAGTCGACGTCCTCACCGATGGCGGCCAGATCGATGTTGGTCGAGGTGCCGCTGCGCCAGGAGCCGCCGATCTTGACGCTGGCGCCGCCCCGGGAGGAGACCCCCCGCCCGGTGCTGTACTTGCTGCTCGGGTAGTCCATCCGCCCCCAGGTGTTGTAGGCGCGGCCGTTGGGCTCGAGGCCGCCGACGGCGAAGGCCTTGGGGGTGTCGGCCGGGCTGTTCACGGTGCAGGTCGTGCTCGTCGTCAGCCCGCCGGTGTTGCCCGCGGACATCACGACGAGTGCGCCGCTATCGTACAGATCCTCGGCGGCGTTGTCGCCGACGCCGGCCGAGTGGGGGCTGCACCCACCCGTCGTCGAGCCGTACGAGCC
>CALATR010001248.1 GCA_937891875.1 uncultured Pseudomonadota bacterium
CCCCGGGGGTGGTCGTCGTCCGCTGGACCACGGACGGACGGCCCGCCGAGTTCGCCCCCGAGCACACCGAGTGGGAGTACCTGCGGATCGCCTACGGCAAGCCCGGCGCGGCCCACCGCTGGCTCCTCGCCGCCATCGAGACCGCCCGCGCCGCCGACGCAGAACGGCGTCGCAACGCCAACTTCGACGAGGCGGTCTCCGGCGGTGCCGGCGAGAAGGCCCACGCAGCCCTGCAGGACCTGATGAAGGGCGGCGGGTCGTGACCGATGGACCGGCGCGGCATCCGCACCGTGGAGGACCGATGACCCGAGCGATCGCCCTGTGGCTCCTGGCGCTGACCGGCTGCGCCTCGGACCCCGTTCCCCACGAGCTCACCTTCACGTTCACCAACGTGAGCACCCCGGGGGACCTGGTCGACAGCAGCGGTGGTCAGCACGACATCGCCTTCGCCCCCGCCATCCTCATCGTGCACAGCGAGGACTTCACCCTGTTCACCGTGGGCGAGGCCGCGCCCTGGGACGGCCTCGAGGCGATCACCGAAGACGGCAACAACGTCGGGCTCATCAACGAGCTCCGCGACGTGGAGTCCGTGCGCATGGTCCGGCCCTTCGCGAGCACCGACGCCGACTACAACGAGCTTCCCCTGGAGCCCGGGCAGTCCGTGTCCCAGTCGGTCGAGGTGTCCGCCGGCGACCGGATCTCCTGGGTCTCCATGTACGGCCAGAGCAACGACGTCTTCGTCGGCACCCCCCCGGGCGGCATCCCCGCCTTCGACGACCGCGAGCCGCTCACCGGCGACGTCACCGCCCAGCTCGCCCTGTACGACGGCGGCACCGAGGTCAACCAGGAGCCCGGTGTCGGCGCCGACCAGGCTCCCCGCCAGTCCGGCCAGGACGTCGGCGAGGACGAGGACGGCGTGGTCACCCAGATCGACGGCACCGACGCCATGGGCTTCAGCTACCCGGCGGTGGGCGACATGCTGACGCTGACCGTGGCCGCGGTGGAGCTCGTCGAGGACGAGTAGGGCGGTCAGGGCTCCACGTCGGAAGGCCAGGCCGGCTCGTACGCGGTGCTCCGTCCCCCCGCCTCCAAGGGCACGATCAGCCCGCGGGACACCAGATCGGCGAGGTCGCGCTGGGCGGTGGCCCGGCTGGCTCCGGTGAGTGCCGCGGCCTTGCGGGTGCTCATGCCGCCGTCGAACCCACCGGGACCGGCCCGGAGCAGACGGTCGAGGAGCTTCGCCTGCCGCTCGTTGAGCGCGACGACGCCGTGGTGCTGCCAGTACCGCACCCGCGCCAGCACCCGATCGCAGCGCGCCTCCGCCGCGAGCAGCGCTGCCGCGACACAGCCCAGGAACCACGCGAGCCACGCGGTGATCTCGCCGTCTCCCCGCTGCGCCTGCCCCAGCCGCGCGTAGTACTCGGCGCGGCGTGCGTCGATCTCCGCCGACAGGCTCCACAACCGCCGAGTCGCGCCCTCGTCCCGGGCCAGCAGCAGATCGGCCAGCGCCCGCCCGATCCGGCCGTTTCCGTCGTCGAACGGGTGGATGGTCTCGAACCACAGGTGGGCGAGCGCCGCGCGGATGAGTCCGTCGGGAACGGCGTCGCCCTCGACCCAGGCCACCAGGGTCGCCACCTCGGCGGCGACGCGCTCGCTGGGGGGCGCCTGGAAGCGCACCCGGGTCTGGTCGAGGGACTGCGCGACCACCTGCATGGGCTCGGCGCCCTC
>CALATR010001249.1 GCA_937891875.1 uncultured Pseudomonadota bacterium
CCCGGCACGCTGCAGGATGCCCCCGCCCGGGTGCTCGAGGCCGTGCTCGCCCAGATCGCACCGCTGTCCGCATCCCAGCCGCCCGGCTTCCTCGACGTCATCTGGGCGTCGCAGCTCTTCCTGCCGCGGCTCGCCCCGGACGTCGTTCCCCCGCCGCGCCTTCCGCTGACCAAGCTCGTGACGGAGCTCCGGGCGCCCGCCGGGGCTGACGGCACCGAGCGGGTCGACGTCGGCACCTTCGCCATCGACGGCGACGTCGCCACCGCGTTCGCCCCCCAGGGCGCCGACGGGCCTCCGACCGGCGGCCGCCTGGCCGCAGACCTCGGCAGCTTCCGGATCCGCGCCGACCTCCTCGACGTGCTGGCCGACCGCTACACCGATCCCCTGCCCCACGGCCCCCGCGATCTCGATCCCCACCTCACCGGCCCCCTGCTCGGCGCCGACGTCGATCCGGCGCTGCTCGCCGAGGCCGAGGCGGTGCGCGCAGCCTTCGGCGACGAGCCCCTGGTCGGCGTCACCGACCTCGGCCCGGACCTCCCCTGGTGGCGCCTCCGCCGACCCGAGGAGCTGCGGGCCTTCGCCATGGACCTGCTCCCCGTGAGCGCGCGACCGGGTGCCGCCGCCATCCGCCACCTCCTGGGCATCGCCCACCCGATCACCCGCAGCTGGCTGGGCGACGTGTGGGTCGAGGGCCCGGAGATCCCCTTCGAGGCGGTCGAAGAGGGCGTCGTCGTCGGCGGTGTGCACGTGCGGCAGAGCCTCGTGCAGGACGCGGCCTTGTGGGGCTGGGCTGGCACCGGGCGCTCGGGCGTCGAGAGCCCGGCCCTCTTGCGCTCGGTGGTGATCGGCGGCACCGGCGGCCTGGACCTGGAGGACACGTTCGTCGTGGCGAGCGGTGGACCGGGCTGGCGAGGCGGTGGCGGACTCGCCTGGCGGGCCACCGGCGATCCCCCAGCGGCCGCCGGCCCCTCCCCCACCGCCCAGGGCGTGTGCACCGTGCGCCGCCCCCGCCTGCTCGACGGCGAGGCGACCTTTCACGGCTTCCTGCACGAGGACGGAAAGACCGAGGAAGATCGGCCTAGAACCCAGGGTCTCACCTGGAACGCCCTGGCGCGACTGCCCGCGTTCACCGGCCCTCGCCTCGACCCCCGCACCGCCCCCGACCTGGAGGAGGTGCCGCCCCACGTGCTGCTCACCCTGCCGCCGGTGGTGCTCGCCCTGCTCCGCGAGCGCATCCCGCCGTCATCCCACCTGCAGTGGCTCCTCGAGCTCGCCGAGGACGGCCGCTTCGTCGTGGCGCTCCACCGCGGCAGCCGCCCCGACGTGCGCCTGGACGCCCCCCTCGTGCCCGGGCGCGCCTTCCGACCCACCGAGCGCGCCTACCGCGTGCACGCCGATCTCGAGACCTGGTCTCGCTGGCAGTGGGCGCCGCCGCGCATCGCCGAGGCCCTGCTCCACGCCTTCGCCCTGCACTTCGTACCCGCCGCTCGCCACGGCCGCGACGCGTTCGCCCGGGCCCGGGTCGAGGCCTTCCGCCAGGGCCCCATCGAGGCGAGCGCTGCGCTGCAGACCTTCCTCGAGTCGCGCATCCTGGACGGCGACGCCGGCAGCGTGCTCGACCGCCTCGACAGCTGGACCGTGCTCGACGATCCCGATCGCGTCGAGCAAGCCGCCATCCTCGACGCCCTGGACGAGCTCCGCCCCGACGCCGCCGCCCTGCGCACCGAGCCCCACCTGCGAGCCTGGGTGCGCTGGTGCCTCGAGCGGCGCCGCCTCGCCGCAGGCGTGCTCACCGACCGCCTCGCCGCTGCGTCCTCCCCCCTGCTCGGCCGCTGCGGCTTCACCTGGTCGCACCCGTGGGTCGACCACGGCCACCCGTTCTGGATCCCGTCCTGCTCGCTGCGACCGCGCCGTGCCGCCGATGGCCACGCCCACGCGGAGGATCTCACGTCCCTGCTCGGCGACGAGGTCCTCGCCCTGCGGGAGGCGGGCTCGGTCCCGGTGCTCGGCATCGGCGGACCCGCGGCGGCAGGCAAGTCCTCGCTGGCGGTGCGGATCGCCGAGCACCTGGACACGGCCGGACTCAACGTCGCCCTCATCGCCGCGGACGAGCACTGCTGGCAGGGGGACGGCTTCCGCTACCGCCAGCACGCCGGCTTCCGCGACGTACGGATCTACGGCCCGGGGATCCTGGACGAGCTGGGCCTGGCCCACGCCATCAGAAAGGAGTCCGAACGCCGGGACGCAGTCATCGTCGAGGGTGCCTACGTAGGCCTCGACCCGGAGGTCCGCGCCCTGCTCGACCAGCTGGTCTGCGTGCTCCTCGACGACCGCGCCCGACTGGACGTGAAGTACAGCCGCGACGCCCTGGGCGGCCTCCGCGAGATCGACGTGGTGACGGACTTCGCGGACAAGGTCCAGCACGAGAGCCGCGACGGCGTGGCGATCGCGGTGGCGCACGCGGATCGGGTGTGGGACCGCGGGACCGGTGAGGTGTGGAACCGGCGGTAGGCGGGGGCGCCTGGCGGAGGGCGGCAGTGGTTGCGGCTCAGCTGGCCGTGGCGGGGCGTCTGGCGGGAGTCGCGTGGCTTCGGGCAAGGGAGTGGCGGGGCGGTCTCCAGTC
>CALATR010001250.1 GCA_937891875.1 uncultured Pseudomonadota bacterium
CGGCGGCCTCGACCACGGCGTCGAGATCGTCGACCACCAGGGTGAGCAGCTGGCCGGTCGTCGGCGGGCCGGGCACGTTGCGGACGAGCTCGTGATCACGGAGGAGGAACGCCAGCTCCAGGCCATCCTGACCCTCGACGGCCAGGTGCACGAACCAGTCGGACTCGAACCGCACGACCATGCCGAAGGCGCGCACGTAGAAGGCGGCGCTCTTCCGGGGATCCTCGGTGATGTGGTTCGTGATCTGACGTTGGATGCTCATGGGTCGGCTCCTGTTCGCAGGTCCTGGGTCACCACACCCAGCGTGGCGTTCTCCCGCTCGTGGTCGGGGTCGCGGAAGTCCTCGGCCAGGGCGTCCGCCTCCCACGCCCTCATGGCGGGATGGGCCAGCATGTGGCGCTGGTACGCGCTGGCCGGCTCCGAGAGCTTCAGGCCGTAGGTCTGCACGCGAAACACCACCGGCGCGAAGAACGCGTCCACCGCGGTGGGCTCAGGACCGGCCAGGTAGGGACCCCCGAAGCGCGCCGGCCCCTCGCTCCACAGGGCGTCGACCCGGGCGATGTCCCGGGCCAGCGCCTCGTCGATCCCGTGGGGGCGGATCCGCAGTCCGATGGTCATGGAGCAGCGGGCGCGCAGGGCGGAGAACCCGGAGTGCATCTCCGCGGCGGCCGAGCGGGCCCAGGCGCGGGCGTCCCGATCTGCCGGCCAGATGTGCGGCTGGGTCTCGGCGGCGTACTCGACGATGGCGAGCGAGTCCCAGATGACCGTGTCGCCGTCCACCAGGCACGGCACGGTGCCCGTCGGGGAGAACGCGCGGAAGGTCTGCCGACTCCCGCCGGCGACGAAGCGGACCAGGCGCTCCTCGAAGGGGTAGCTGGCGACGGTGAGGGCGAACCACGGTCGCAGGGACCACGACGAGTAGTTCTTGTTGGCGATGTAGAGGACGGGCATGGCGTCAGAACTCCATCATGACGCCCAGGTGAGCGCCATGGGAGCTCGCCGTAACGGTCGGGCTCAGGCGCAGCTCTCGCTTGCGCCCGTTCACCCACAGCGGCACCCCGAGCGCGACCAGCGGGACCCCGGCCGCCGCGACGAATCCACCGAGGATCATCCCGATGGCACCGTACTTCCCCGGCCTCCGTCTGCGAGGCCCGTGGGTGTCGTGGGCGGCGGCAGCCTTCAGCGTGCAGGTCGTGCTCGCCTACCAGCCCTCCGCAAGCACCTCCACCCGGTTCGTCCAGACATACCCGCCGAAGTCCGTGGGGATCCGGCGAGCCTGCTCCACGCCGTCGATCCCGGTCGAGTGGGGTCCCACCGGCGGGCCCATCAGCACCACGTCGGAGCCCACCCGCCCCATGCGCTCCTCGAAGCGGCGCGGGAAGCCCCACAGGTACGGCGCATAGTTGATGGGCACGATGACCCAGGTGTTGGCGCAGGCGGCGGGCACGTACCCGCTCCAGCCCAGCGCCAGGTAGCCGTACAGGCAGGACTTCAGCTTGCGGCGGTCGATGACCCGATGGTCGGGCAGCCGGGCGGTCACGACGTCCACCGCCCTCGGGGCTCCGGTCACGGAATGTCGCGCGCGATCTACGTCCGGTAGATCCTGGAGGACGTCCGCCACCGCCTCCCCCAGCTGGACGTTGTTCCCCTTGAGATCGAGGAGGAAGCTTCCTTCTGGGAAGTTCGCCAGCACCTCGGGGAGGGTGACCATGAGGCCGACGCCGGTGCCACGCAGGGGGTGGGTGATCCCGTCGTCGGCGGTGTAGCCGTAGCCCAGGTCGAGGCCGCGAAGCTCGGCCAGGGTGTGCTCCTCGGGGGTGCCGGTCGCTTCGGTCCGGCAGTCCAGGGTCGCGTCGTGGAGCACGACCAGGTGGCCATCGGCGGTGCGGTGCAGGTCCAGCTCGACCACCGCGGCGCCCGCGTCGAAGGCCGCCCCAATGGAGGGCAGGGTGTTCTCCAGGTAGCCGTGGGTCGGCTCGAAGATCATCCGGGCGGTGCACGACGAGCCCGTCAGCCCCTCGGTGGTGAAGGTCTGGTGCACGCCGCGGTGGGCGAGGAGGCGGGGGGCCTGTGTCGGGGGCGGGGCCAGCGCGGAGACGTTGGCGAGCACGGTCGACACGGCGAGCAGCAGCAGCAGGCGGGGCAGGGCGGTCACGGGGCCTCCGTGCCGTCGTCAAGCACGTGGCGTGCCAGCGGGGATGTCACACCTGTCGGCCTGACCCCGTTGACCGACCGAGTCGGTGGTCCGAGCGGTGTCTCTCACCACCGAGGAGCGGAGGACCGGAGCCTTGACGGAGGGGGGAGCGGTCGGGGCCCAGACCCTCCTTCCGCCTACCGGATGGAGAGGACCTGGTCAGGTGGGCGGGCCGGCTTCTCGTCCTCACTGGCGATGAAGACGAGGGCAGTCGGTGGGCAGGTACAGGCTCCGCAGGCCCTCTGGTGAAGACATGCGTTCGAAGGGCTGTTTCCGAGCGCCGTCGAAGGCGCCACCGGCGTACTGCGCTGGGGGTCAGAGCTACGACGCCCCGCCGCAGTCGCCTGCGACGGGGCGTGATCGAGCCGAGTCCGATCAGCCGTTCGCGGCGTTCACGGCGCGCTTGGCCATGACCTTGATCATGTGGGCGCGGTACTCGGCGGAGAAGTCGGCGTCGGACTGCAGGCCGCTCGGATCGACCGAGAGACCGTCGAGGGCGCTCGCGCTGAAGTTGCCCTGCAACGCCGCTTCTGCGTCGGCGACGCGCATGGCGGCGTCCCCGGCACCGGTCACGGCCACCCGGACGTCGCCGTTGGCGAACTGGGCCACGAAGACGCCGACGATGGCGTACTTCGAGGCCGGGTGGGGGAACTTGGCGTAGGCGGCCTTCTGGGGGATCCGGAAGCTGACGCGCTTGATGATCTCCTCTTCCTCCAGCTCGGTCATGAACAGACCGTGCCAGAACTCGCCCGCCTCGATGTCGCGGTCGTTCGTGGTGATGATGCCGTCGAGCGCCATCACCGCGGCCGGGTAGTCGGCGCGGGGATCGGCGTGGGCGAGGGCGCCGCCCAGGGTGCCGCGGTTGCGGACCTGGGCATCCCCGATGTTGCCGGCCAGATCGGCCAGGGCGGGGATGACGCCCTTCACGTCGGCGGACGTGTTCACCTCGACGTGGCGGGTCGCGGCGCCGACGACCAGGCGGTCGCCCTCCCGGCTGATGCCGCGCAGCTCGGCGATGCCCTTCAGGTCGACGACATCGCTCGGTTGGGCCAGGCCCAGCTTGACGACGGGCAGGAAGCTCTGACCGCCGGCGAGGGCCTTGGCGTCTTCCGATCCCTCGAGGAGGGCGACGGCTTCGGAGAGCGTGGACGGACGGTGGTAGCTGAACTCGTTCATCGCTGCCTCCTACTTGGCCGCGGCGGCGTTGAGCGCCTGCCAGATCTTGTGTGGGGTGGCGGGCATGGAGATGTCGGTGACGCCGCGCGGGCGCAGGGCGTCGATGACGGCGTTGATGACCGCGGGGGGCACGCCGATGGAGCCGACCTCGCCGACGCCCTTGGCGCCGAGCGGGTTGTGGGTGCACGGCGTGACGTGGATGCCCGCCTTGAAGAACGGCAGATCCGCGGCGCGCGGCATCGTGTAGTTCATGAAGCTGGAGGTCACGAGCTGGCCGTCGTCGTCGTACTGAGCGCCCTCGAAGAGCGCCTGGCCGATGCCCTGGGCGAGACCACCGTGGATCTGGCCCTCGACGATCATCGGGTTGACGACGGTGCCGACGTCATCCGCGACCACCGCCTGGATGATCTCCAGCATGCCGGTGTCCGGGTCGACCTCCACCTCGATGATGTGGGTGCCGCCCGGGAAGGTGAAGTTCTTCGGGTCGTAGAACGCCGACTCCTCGAGGCCGGGCTCGAGCTCCTCGATCGGGTAGTTGTGCGGCACGTACGCGGTGAGCGCGACCTGCCCGAACGCGACCGACTTGTCGGTGCCCTTGACCGTGAAGTTGCCGTCGGCGAACTCGATGTCGGCCTCGTCCGCCTCCATCAGGTGGGCGGCGATCTTCTTGCCCTTGGCGATGATCTTGTCCACCGCCTTGACGATCGCCTCGCCATTCTTGCCGAGAAATTGATTGATGAGGCGCCGCCCGATTTTGGTCCCCGCCTATGTAGTGTTTGCCATTTTGCACCGGATTTGGCGGCAAGGGCGTCAGTTGAGCGTGC
>CALATR010001251.1 GCA_937891875.1 uncultured Pseudomonadota bacterium
CCAGAGACCAGAGACCGCCCCTCCACGGAAGCCGCCCCGCCACGAGCCCGAATGTCCCTCACCTCCTTCCTCAAACGCCGCCTCCTCGGCCGGGTGCTCTACCGCCACCCGCCCATCGGTCTGCAGCCCGAGCGCCTGCATGCGTGGCTCTCCACGCTCGATCGGACCCGGGACGTGCCGGGCGCGGTGGTCGAGGTCGGCTGCAGCGTGGGGGGGACCGCGGCGTGGTCGCTTCGGTTCCTCGAGAACACCGGTACAACGCGCCGTTACGTGTGCGTCGACACCTTCGACGGCTTCGTGCCCGAGCAGTTCGACGCCGACGAGGCCCTGGGCACCGCCGCCGACAAGCGCGCCATGTTCGACGGCAACAGCCTCGCCCTCGCCACCTGGGTCGTCCGCCACCACGGCGCCCCCGACGTCGAGCTGGTCCAGGGCGACATCATCACCCTCGACCCCGCGCGCCTGCCCTCCCGGATCGCCGCCGCCCTCGTGGACGTCGACCTCGCCGAGCCCGTGCGCGTCGCGCTGGAGCGCCTGTGGCCGCGCCTCCAGCCGGGCGGGGAGATCCTGGTCGACGACTGCCCCGAGGACACTGACTGGCGCGCCCGTCACGGCTACCGCGCCTTTGTACAGGCGCACGATCTGCCCGAGCACTACGTGAACGGGATGGGCCTCGTCACGCGTCGGCGACGGGAGGGAACATCCGAGGACACGGCGGGTTGAGGGGGTGACCGCGGCGTCCCCTGCTGGTAGGGTCGGCCCGCGAACGACGCACCGAGGAGTCCACCGTGAAGGGTCTGCGCCACGCACTGGTCGGGGTTGGGATTGTAGCCGCCACCGCACTTGGCACCGCTTCCGTTGATTACTACGAAGAGGCCCTGCCTACGACGATGAACCCGGTCTTTGGCCGGACCATGGTCGACTTCCGCACCCATGAGCTGGTCTTCGACCGGCTCTACCACCGCTCTCCGATCACGAACGAGATCCAGAGTGCCGTGGTCGAGAGCGACGAGGTCCTCAACAACGGCGGCATGCTCAAGGTGACCCTGAAGAAGGGCATCAAGTGGCACGACGGCAAGAAGCTCTCCTCCGAGGACGTCTGCTTCACGGTCAACGCGATGCTCAACCCCAACACCGCGTCCAGCTTCGCCAAGCTGTACCGGGAGAGCATCAAGAGCTGCGTCACCGACGGCAATCAGACCGCGATCATCGAGTTCCACAAGATCTACCCCTTCCCCCGAGAGCGGGCGTCCTTCCCGATCATTCCGGGACACCCCTTCAATGGGAACACCGCGCTGAAGGTGGATGACGAGTTCGCGAACAACCCGGTCGGCACCGGCCCCATGAAGGCCGCCAAGACCCGGCGCTTCGTCACCTACGAGAAGTTCGAGAACCCGCACCACAACGCGAACATCCCGGCCCTGAAGATGTCCGAGGGCGGCGACCCGTTCGTCCAGATCCGGACCATCATCAACGCCGGCGTGCACGGCGTCATCCAGGTCGGCCCGGCGCTTCGGCCCGAGGTCGCGGCCTCGGACGACGTGGCCCTGAAGAGCTACGACCTGCGCTCGTGGTGGTTCATGGCGCTCAACACCACCAACCCGGCGCTCAAGAACAAGCTGGTCCGCCAGGCGGTCAACCTGACCCTGGACCGCAACGAGCTGCGCGAGCTCACCATCGGCGTCGATCCCAACGACAAGAACCCGCCCTGTGAGTTCATCAGCGGCCCGTTCATCCAGTCGTCGCCGTACTACAACCGCCAGATCGCCATCCAGGAGAACCACAACCGTCCGCTGGCCAAGCAGCTGATGGAGAAGGCGGGGGCCACCCAGACCGCCGGCAAGTGGATCATCGGCGGCAAGCCCGTCATGCTGCGGATCGGCATGAACGCGCCCCTGGACACCGAGGCCAAGGATCTGCTGACCCAGCTCGGCAACCAGCTCTCCGCGGGCGGCTTCGACCAGCAGGTCTTCAAGGTCACCAGCGACGACTGGAACCGCAAGGTCGTCACCGGCCAGGCCACGGGCGACTACGACGCGGTCATCGGCAAGTGGAGCTTCGGCACGGTCGAGGACGTCAACCCGCTCTTCCACACCCGCTCGGGCGGCCAGGGCGCGCTGAACATCTTCAACTACTCCAACCCCGAGGTCGACCGGATCCTCGAGAAGTGGGCCGTCGCCAAGACGGACACCGAGGCGCGCGACTCCTACCACGAGCTGCACGCCCGCCTCTCGGAGGAGCTGCCCTACGTCTTCCTGTGGAAGCTGGACACGAAGTCGGCCTGGCGCATGGAAGTGAAGAACAACACCATCGCCCCCTACTTCTACTTCACCAGCTTCGACGGCTGGAAGAACTGAAGTCCTGCTCGCTTTGTGTCGAGGTGCAGACCATGCACCCCGGCACGGAGTTGGCCGATGACCTCGAACTGCGCCCCTGACGAGCGCCTCGCCGCGTTGGCCGAGGACAGCGTCCTCACCGTGCAGGCCAACGAGGTCCTCATCGCGACCACCCGGGTGACCTCCCGGCTGGACTCCCTCGACGGTCTCGCGCGCACCCTCGCGTCGACCGCCGAGGCGCTGGACCGCGGCTCCCAGGACCTGGCGCGCTCCAGCGCCCGCACCGCCGCGTCCGCCGAACAGATGCGCAGCGACACCCACGAGGCCCAGGCCCAGGTCCAGGCCGCCAGCGGAGCCATGGCCGAGGTCCGCACGACCCTCGACGGCCTGTCCGCCCAGATGCGCGAGCTGGAGGCCGCGGCGAGCGAGGTCCGCGGCATGCTCCGCGCCATCGAGGGGATCGCCAGCCAGACCAACCTGCTCGCCCTGAACGCCACCATCGAGGCCAGTCGCGCCGGGGCCGCCGGGCGGGGATTCGCCGTGGTCGCGAACGAGGTCAAGCAGCTGGCCCAGGAGGCCTCGCGGGTGACCCACACCATCCGTGGCCAGGTCAGCAAGCTCGAGTCCGGCGTGCAGGGCGCGCGCGACAGCACGACCGCGGTCAACCAGGTCGTGCAGCGGGGGCAGAAGGCCCTGCACGGAGCGGTCACCGCCGCCGATCGCACCCAGGAGCACATCGGCGAGCTGGCCGGCTCCGCCGCAGCCGATGCGCAGACCGTCTCCCAGCAGACCCAGCTCGCCGGCCGTCTGGGCGGGATCGCCGGTCAGGTCGCCGCGGTGATCTCCGACCTGAGCCAGCAGACCCCCCGGATCGTGGCCGCCGTCCGCGACACCGAATCCTGCCTGAAGAACCGTCTCGAACGCCATGAAGCCGACGATCTTCCGACAGCGATCCTGCACCGGGCCAAGGCCGACCACGCCATCTGGAAGCGCAAGCTCGCCAACCGCTTCCTCGACGGCGAGACCCTGACCGAGGCCGAGCTGAAGGACCACCACGCGTGCCGTCTCGGCCGCTGGTACGACCACGTCGCCGACCCGGTCGTCACCAAGGACCGCGCCTATGTCGCCCTCGCCCATCCCCACGCGGAGGTGCACCGGCTGGGCAAGGAGGTCGACGCGCTGATCACCCAGGGTCGGCTCGAGGAAGCCGAGCGCGCGTTCACTGCCATGGAGCAGGCGAGCGTCGACGTCGCCCGCCTGCTGTCCGAGCTCATCGCCCGTCACGAGGCCCGATCGGCGAGCGTCCGCAAGAGCGCCTGACCGGCATCGGCAGGCCCACGACCCCCGTGCAACCGGGCTCGTCGCCGTACCCTGCAAGGTCGATGAAAGCCCGGCCGCAGGTGGCAGACTCCCCCGCGCACGCCGCCAACACCGCCGCACCCACCCCCGATTGACGGGCTATGCAGGCGGCTATCGTGACCTCCACCCGCGGAGGTCCCCATGCGTGCTCCCCTGGCGATGCTGCTCCTCGCAAGCCTGGCCGGATGCGCCCCCTCGGACGCCGACACCGCCGACACCGGCGTCGTCGACGACACGGCAGACACCGACGACAGCGGCGACACCGCAGACACGGGCGACACCGGTGACACCGGCTTCGACCCGGACAATGCGCCACCGGTCATCACATCCGACCCCGACCGCGACGCCACGCAGGGCGCGCTGTGGGTGTACGCGGCCATGGCCGAGGATCCCGAGGGCGACCTCCTGACCTGGGAGATCGTCGACGGGCCGGACGGGCTCGGGATCAGCGCGACCGGCCTGGTGCAGTGGACCCCGGGCCCGTCCGACGACGGCGCCGTGCGGGTCGAGATCGGCGTGTCCGACGGCCGCAACCCGCGCACGACCCAGTCCTTCGAACTCACCGTGGGCGACGGGAGCGGTCCGCCACGCATCACCTCCGTCCCCGACCTGCGCGCCACGCCCGGGGCCACCTGGACCTACCGCGCGGTCGCCGAGGACCCGGACGACCTGCCGACCGAGCTGACCTGGTCGCCGGACCCGGACGGGGGCGCCACCATCTCGGCCAGCGGGGAGGTCAGCCTGCCCATCGCGGCGGGAACGCCCTCGGGCACGGTCGACCTCACCGTCGTGGTGCGCGATCCGACGGGGAACGCAGACCAGCAGCCGCTCACGGTCGGGATCGCCGGGGGTAGCGACCGCACGCCTCCCACCCTGCGGATCGACCGCCCCACGCCCGGTCAGGTGGTCACGACCGACACGGCCGTGATCGGCACCGCCACCGACGAGAGCTTCGCCGGCTACACCCTCGAGCTGTGCCCGGCCGCGGGGGACTGCCGGGTGCTGGAGCAGGGCACCACGCCGGTCGACGGCGGCGAGCTGGGCGTCATCCCCGCCCACCAGATCCCCAACGGCGACTGGACCATCGTGCTCACGGCCACCGACGCGGACGGCAACAGCAGCCGCGCCGAGCGGGACATCGACATTCAGGGCGAGAAGTTCGGCAAGGTGAAGCTCGCCTTTGCCGACCTGGTCGTCAACCGCCGCGGCGGCTCCTTCACCCTCACCCGCACCTACGACGGCTTCGACACCAGCCCACACGAGCTGGGCCACGGCTGGTCCTACGAGCTCGACGGAGACGCCGCCGCCGGCACCGTCGAGCTCACGACCCCCCTGCACGAGGGCTGGACGCTCGAGTACATCTCGTTCCCACCCTCCTTCGTCATCACGCCCTCGTCCAGCCACGTGGTGATCCTCGAGCTCTCCGACGGCCGCGCCTACAGCTTCTACGTCGAGCTGGAGCACGAGGGCGGCCTCTCGTCGCTGCACCCGGTGCGGCCCTCCTGGTCACAGACCAGCGGCCCCGCGGGCGCCCGGATGCGCCTGCTCGACAACCGGCGTTCCCCCTACTCGACGACGGCCTACGACCTCTACGCCCTCGCGTCGAGCGGCACCGCCGCGGTCATCTACGAGGACCTCGGCTTCTCCGACCTCTTCGAGCCCACCTACGTCGAGCTCACGACCGAGCGCGAGGAGGTGCTGCTCTTCGACATCGACGGCGGCGAGCTCATCGAGGGCAGCTTCGGCGGCGGCACCGCCGACACCGTCGAGCTGGACCTGGACGCCGGCGAGATCCGCCTCGGCGAGGACGTGCTGGTCGCCCTCACCCTGGCCGGCGACCGGGTCACCCGCGCCCTGGACGTGCGCAGCGGTGCCGAGGTCAGCTACCGCTACGACGCCAGCGGCGATCTGGTCTCTGCGACCGAGGTCAGCGGCGACCAGCAGACCTTCGTCTACGGCCCGGAGCACGACCTGCGCCACTTCGACGTGCAGGGCGCCCAGCCCGCCGCGTGGTGGTACGGGCCGGACGGCCGCCTGATCCGCCAGCAGGCCGCCACCGGCGAGCTCCTCCGCTACACCTACGACGACGACGCGGACACGGTCACCACCACCGACGCCGCCGGCAACGAGACCGTGGTCGCCTACGATGTCCGAGGCCGCACCCGCTGGGTCGAGGACGCGCTCGGCCACCGCACCGCGTTCACCTACGCCGACGACCGCGCCCTGCCCGCGACCATCACCGATCCGCTGGGCCACGTCACCGCGTATCGCTACGACGACGCCGGTCGCCGCACCCGCATCGAGAACGCCCTCGGCGAGGTCACCCAGCTGACCTACGCCGACGACGGCGTGGTCGCGAGCGGCGTGACCGATCCCGAGGGCCGCTTCTTCGAGGAGGTCGTCACGGACGGCACCGTCGTGGGCTTCCGCCTCCCGGACGGCACCTGGGCGAGCCGGGTGACGGCGGGTGAGGACACCCTGACCGAGACGAACGCCATCGAGACGTCGACCCACACCTACGACGATCTCGGCCGGCCCACGCTCATCGAGGACGCGAGCGGCCGCATGGAGACCGCGTGGTCGAGCGACGGGCGCACCGCGACCACCACCTACGGAACCGGCGAAGAGACGACGACCACCTTCGACGTCACCGGCCGGGTCATCGCGCTGGAGGACGACCTCGGCGACACGTTCACCTACCACTACGACGGCGACGCCCTCGACGAGCTGGTCGGTCCGGACGGCACCACCGTGACCCGGACCCACGACGCCGCCGGGCGGCTGCTGGAGGAGCGCCTCGACGGCGAGCCCGTGCGCCGCCTCACCTACGACTCCCTCGGCCGCCTCGCCTCCACCTGGACCCCCGCCCAGGGCGTGCGCACCCTCCGCTACGATCCCGCCGGTCAGCTGATCGAGGTCAAGGGCGCCGCCGGCTCGGTGACCCACGCGTACGACGCTGCGGGCCGGCGGACGAAGAGTACCGCCAGCACCGGCGAGGTGCGCGACGTCACCTACGACGACGCCGACCGCATCATCAGCAAGCGCAGCACCAGCGGCAGCGCCGAGGACTGGACCTGGGACCGCTCCGGGCGGCCGGCCAGCTACACCGACGGCGGCGGCCGCACCGTCGCGCTCACCTACGACCGCAACGGCCGGCTGGCCTCCCTGCGCGACCCCGGGGGCGCCGAGACCCGCTGGACCTGGCACGCCACCCCGGACCTTGGCTTCGAGGACGCCTATCCCCGCACGATCACCGGCTTCGACGGCGTGACCTTCACGTACGACTACAGCGGCCAGGGCGACGTCGAGGCCGTCACCGACTCCACCGGCGGGCGCACGACCCTGGGCTGGGCCAGCGAGGACACGTTCAGGATCACCGATCCTGCCGGTCGAAGCTGGTCCTTCCGCTACGACGAGGGCGAGACGGCCCTGACCTGGCCCGGCGGCGGCACGGAGCGCTGGACCGGCAGCGACGGCGACGAGACCTGGTCCCGGGTCGACGGAACGACCGTCACCACCGCCTCCGAGGACGGCGTCGTCACCGTGACCGCCGGGGCCGAGTCCTGGACCCAGACCCTCGACCTGGACGCGGGCACCGTCCGCGAGACCAACGTGTCCTCTGCGGAGTGGCACGAGTCCGAGCTGGACGCACTCGGAGACGTCGTGAGCGTGGTGCTCGACGACGGCTCCGCCCTGGACCTGGGACGCACGGCCCGCCTGGTCGAGACGGTGGAGGCGACGCTGGCGAGCGGCACCTGGACCACCGCCTACGCCCACGACGTGGACGGCCAGATCGCGTCGGTCGAGGATCCCTCCGGAGACACCGCCTCCTTCGAGCGGGACGACGGCGGGCGCATCGTCGCGATCGAGCGCGACAACGGCGTGACCACCGAGTTCGTCTACACCACCGGCAACCGCCCCGACCGCATCGAGCACCGCCTGGGCAGCACGGTCCTGCTCGCCGTCGACTACACCTACGACCGCGGTCGGCTGGTGGCCGAGGACTGGTCGGACGGCACCGTGCACGACTACGACTACGACGCGCTCGGCCGGCTGGACCAGGTCGACGACCTGTCGCTCACGTTCGACCGGGTCGGCAACCTGGTGCGCCTCGACGACGGGGGCAGCACCACCCGCGCCTACGACGCCGACGACCGCCTGCTCTCCCAGTCGGGCGCCGCGGGCTCGGCCACCTTCGCCTGGTCCGACCGCGGGGCGCTGCTCTCGCGGACCGTGGGTTCCGACCGCACCGACTACGTCTACGACGGTCTCGATCGCCTGGAGTCGGTGGACCTCCCCGACGGCACCTCGGTCACCTACCGCTACGACCTCACCGGTCGCCTGCTCTCCCGCGAGGACGGTGACGGCGAGCGCCGGGTCCTGCCCCTGCCGAAGAACGGGCGGGGGCTGCACGATCTCGCCGCGCTGGTCTCCGCGGACGGAAGCGACGACGCCCTGTTCGTGCACGGACCTGCCGGCGTGCACTCGCTGCACGGTGCCGACGACCTGTACCTGCTGACCGATGTGCACGGCTCCGTGGTCGGCGCGGTCGACGCCAGCGGCAGCCTGGTCGGAGCCTACCGCTACGACGCCTGGGGCAAGCGGGAGGTGATCGCCGGAGATCCGCTCCCCTACGGCTGGCTCGGCGAGTTCCAGGACCCGGACACCGGGCTCGTCTACCTGCGCCAGCGCTGGTACGACCCCACCACCGGCCGCTTCCTGACCCCCGACCGCTACCGGGCGGACGTCGACGATCCGCGAACCCTGCACCGCTACCTCTACGGGCTCGGGGATCCCCTCAATCGAGTCGATCGCAACGGCAACTTCTCGATCGTCGGCATGATCGCCTCGATCAACATCAGCTCCACGCTCCGGGCCATCAAGACCGTGGCGGTGCAGTGCGCCAAGCAGGAGATCAAGAGCCAGATCTACAAGGCCGTCGGGACCTTTGTCGCCGGCATCCTCGCCGATCCGGTCAAGAGCGCGGTCGACCAGGTGCTCACTCCGAGCCTGCTCCGCCAGTTCCAGAATGCGGCCGGTGAGACCGAGTACGACGAGCTGATGTCCGAGTTTCTGTGCAACGCGAACCTGCG
>CALATR010001252.1 GCA_937891875.1 uncultured Pseudomonadota bacterium
AGCCCCCGTCCGCAGAGGGCCCCAGAGACCAGCGACCAGAGACCGCCCCGCCACTCCCACAATCCCGCCTCAAAGCTCCGATCTCCCCACCCGCCACATTTCCGCTCAACCGTGCTCCCCGATGGTTCGACAAGACATGCAACGGGGCGCTCGTCGCCACCCCACCGAACCCGGCAGGTTCTCTCGCAGACACTGATCCGGGTCCCCCCAAGTCCCCCCGTGGACCTGACGACCCGGAGGAGCTCGCTCCTCCGGGTCGGTCTCGTTGGATCCTCGGCGGGTCGGGTGCGTGGACGGTAGGGTGGGCCATGATGTGGCGCCGCCTCCCGCTGGTCCTGGTGCTCGTCGCGTGCGGGCCGTCCGACGATCGGACCGACGCGGACGGCGACGGCTACACCATCGCGGACGACTGCGACGACGCCGACGCCGACGTGAACCCCGGGGCGTTCGAGGTCTGCAACGGTCGGGATGACGACTGCGATGACCTCGCCGACGAGCTCGCCGTGGACGCGCTCACCTTCTACCCGGACGAGGATCTGGACGGATTCGGCCAGGGAAGCCCGTTCTTCGCCTGCGCCAAGCCGGACCCCGCGTGGTCCGAGGTGCGCGGGGACTGCAACGACACCGACGCCAGCGTGCATCCCGAGGCGGAGGAGACCTGCGACGAGCGGGACGAGGACTGCGACGGCGAGGTCGACGAGGACGGCGCGTGCGGCGAGCTCCAGTGCGATGACGGGCTCGACGACGACGGCGACGGGCTGGTGGACTGCGCGGATCCCGACTGCGACGGCGCGTGCCTGGAGATCTGCGGGGATGGCCGCGACAACGACATGAACGGCGAGATCGACTGCGCGGACGCCGCCTGCTGGGACGACGCGGCGTGCGTGGAGGTCGACTGCGGCGACACCATCGACGACGAGGAGGACGGACTCGCCGACTGCGACGACCCCGACTGCTGGTCCGACGAGGCCTGTCCGGCCACCCTGTGGCGTGTCACCGGAGGCAGCCTGGCCGTCTCCCGGCAGACCACCGACTGGGTGGAGCGCGGCTGCCAGGGCGCGGACTGCGGGTCCGGCCAGGAGCGCATCCAGGACATCCAGGTCTACAACCTCACCGGCGAGGTCGCCCGGCGCGGGCTCGACGGCTGGACCACCTGCGGCTTCCACTACGCCCAGGCTCGCTACGCCAGCACGTCTGTCGACGGCGTCGTGGTCACCTCCAGCGTCGAGCGCGACGGCTTCACCATCGAGGACGGCTGCGGGGTGCCCGACGATCGCTTCCTGCCCCGGACCCTGAGTCTCTCCGACGATCGCGTGCTCAGCGGCACCGGCGACGTCTGGTTCGTCGGCGACCAGTTCGAGGCCAGCGTGCGGGTCACCGCGCTCAACGAGACCGAGCGCGTCGGCACGGTCACCCGGGATCTCGCCTTCTGGGACCCCCTGCGCCCCCCGGAGATCCCGCTGGGCACGTGCCCGACTGGCACCCCCACCACCGGCTACCCCGACGTGGACGAAGACGGCGTCGGAGCCGACGGGCTCGGCGTGGCCTCCTGCGGGGACCTCGCGCTGCTCCCCGAGCCCGGCGACTGCGAGGACGCCGACGCCGCCCTGCCGGCACGCGAGGAGATCTGCGGCAACGGCATCGACGACGACTGCGACGGCACTGCGCCCGACTGCACCGGACCCGGCGGCATCACCCCCGTCGCCGCGGCGGACTGGCGCTGGGACGGGCGCGCCGACGGCACCCTGCCGCGGGTCTTCGCGGTCGGGGATCTGGACGAGGACGGCACGCCGGATCTGGCTGTCGGTCTGCCCGGCGACGACACCGTCGCCAGCGACGGCGGCGCCGTCGTGCTCGTGCCTGGCGACCTGCCCGGCCACGCCGCCCTCGAGGACGAGTGGATCTGGCTCTTCGGCTTCGAAGCTGGTGAAGCGGCCGGTGCGAGCGTCACGGCCCTGGACGATCAGCTGGTCGTGACCGCGCCCGGCGCCACCATCGACGGCACGACCCGCAGCGGCGTGGCCTACGTCATCGAGCGCCCGTACGACGACGGTGTGCTCGACGACATCGCCGTGGGTCGGATCGAGGGCCGCGGCAGCTGGCTCGGCACCTGGTCGGCGAACCTGGGCGACATCGACGAGGACGGCCGCGCGGACCTGGCGATCGGCGCGCAGACCGACAGCACCGGCGGCACCAACGCCGGCGCAGTGCTGGTGTTCGCGGGACCCATCCGCGGCGACCTCGGGGTCGAAGACGCGCGCGCGGTGCTGGTCGGTGGGCGCAACGACATCGTCGGCGACGCCCTCGCCGGGCCGGGCGACATGAACGGGGACGGCCTGGCCGACCTGGTGATCGGCCGGCGCATGACCGACACCTCGGAGCTCGAGGTCGGCTCGGCCCACCTCTTCCTCGGCCCGCTCCCCGCAGAGGCCGCCCTCGACGATGCCGACGCCAGCTGGGTCGGCGACCGCGCCGAGGCCTGGGCCGGCGAGCGGGTGGCGCCCGCGGGCGACGTCGACGGCGACGGCTACCGCGACGTGCTGATCGCCGCCCCCCGCACCTGGGGGGTCGCCCCCCGCACCATCGCCTCCACCGGCGAGGTCTACCTGGTGCGCGGCGGTCCCAGCCCGGTCGACCAGCCGCTGCAGGGCGCGGCGGCGGTCTTCCGCGGCGACCGGATCTATGACTTCGCCGGGGCCGACGTCATCGGCGGCCGGGACCTCGACGGGGACGGCCTCGCCGACGTGCTGATCGGCGCCCCCGGGGACGATCGCGGCGGGGCCCAGGCAGGCTCGGTCGCCCTGTTCCGCGGACCGCTCAACGGACGCTACGAGCTTGCCGACGCCGACGGCATCGTCCGCGGGGAGGCCGGCATGGAGCTGGGCTCGCGCCTCGCCTCGCCGGGCGACCTGGACGGCGATGGGATCGCCGACTGGATCGCGACCGGCTACGCCGCGGATGGCTCGGGGCGGGGTCAGGTGTTCGGCTTCCTGGGTGGCCCTGGCTGGTAGCCTCGCCCGTCCCGTGGAGTCTCCATGCGCCCCGCGCTGCTCGCCCTCACCGTGCTCTCCGTGAACGCCCTCGCCGAGGAGCCGACCACGGACCTGGTGCAGATGAAGGACGCCTACGGCTTCCGCACCGTCGCCACCGTGGTCCAGGCCTCCACCCAGGGCGACGTCTCGCTGTCCGAGGCCCACGTCGCCCTGGACGAGCTCGGCCTCGGCCGCCTGAAGGTCCCGGTCGAGCGGGGCTCCGCCTCCCTGGCCCTGACCGCGTGCGGCTGGAACGACGCCGTCGTCTGCAAGCTGGACCTGCCCGCCGGTCAGCGTGCGCCCGAGGCCCTCGCCTGCGTCGGCGGCCGCACGGTCATCGCCGATGTGCCCGCCCTGTCCATCGTCGTGACCGTCGAGCCCACCGACACCACCGCCGGCGAGGCCTGGGTCAGCGATCTGCTGCCCTGCTGGCGCGCCGGCGGCGACCGGGTGCGCATCGTGCGCAAGCCCGGCGCGACCGTGCCCCTCGAGGTCACCGCCGAGGGTCCGGCCGCCGAGGCCGCCACCGAGGCCCTCGCTCCCCTCGCGGACGCCTTGCGGGTGTGCGGACCGGGCACGCTGGTGTGGGAGACAGACGACAACGGTCGTCCAAACGTCATTCGCGTCGATCAGGCCGGTGGCGTGCACAAGCCGCGCACCGCCTGCGTACAGGACGTGCTGGGCAAGGAGAAGCTTCCGGGCGCGGTGAAGCTGACGGCGGAGCTGATCGACGGCGAGGTCCCCGCGGAGCCTGGAGACGCGGCGCCGTAGCTACCTCATCCCCGGGAACAGGATGACCTCGCCGGCGCGGCGGGTCTGGGGGCGGTTCTCACGGAGTCGCGGGGCGGCCGTCGCGAGCACGC
>CALATR010001253.1 GCA_937891875.1 uncultured Pseudomonadota bacterium
CTGGTGGACCTGTGCGATCGGGACGCCCTGGCCGCGGCCCTGTCCCGCCCGGCGCGCATGGTGTGGGTCGAGACCCCGAGCAACCCGCTCCTGCGGATCACCGACCTGCAGGCCGTGCGCGCCTTGGCGCCCGACGCCGTCGTGGTGGTCGACAACACCTTCCTCTCGCCCGCGCTGCAGCGCCCGCTCACCCTGGGCGCGGACCTGGTGGTGCACTCGACCACCAAGTACCTCAACGGGCACAGCGACATCGTCGGCGGTGCCGTGGTCGCGCGGGACGAGGCCCTGGGCGAGCAGGTGGCCTGGTGGGCGAACTGCCTGGGCGTGACCGGCGCCCCGTTCGACGCGTACCAGACCCTGCGCGGCCTGCGCACCCTGCACGCGCGCCTGCGGGTGCACCTGGAGAACACCGAGGCGGTGGTCGAGGCCCTGTGCGCGCATCCGGCGGTGGCGACCGTGAACTGGCCGGGGCTGTCGACCCATCCCGGCCACGCGATCGCCTGCGCCCAGCAGGACGGCTTCGGTGCGATGGTGAGCTTCGAGCTGCGGGGCGGTCTGCCTGCGGTGAAGGCGCTGGTCGAGGGGCTGCGCCACTTCAGCCTGGCGGAGAGCCTGGGCGGGGTCGAGTCCCTGGTCGCGCACCCGGCGAGCATGACGCACGCGAGCATGAGCGAAGAAGCCAGGAAGAACGCGGGTATCAGCGAGGGTCTCGTCCGCCTGTCCGTGGGCATCGAGCATGCTGGCGATCTGTGCGCGGACCTCGTCTTGGCGCTGGATGCGGCAGAGGCTGCGACCGCCTGCATCGAGCCGCGCGTGCGTGCGATCGGGGGTCACGGCGGTACCGGGTATGCTCCGCCGCGGAGGTGACCGTGTTCCTGCTCACCCTCGTCGGGTCCGCCCTGGCCGGAGCGCCCCTCGCTCACTGCGAGCTGGGCCTCGACAGCCAGCCCCTGCCCACCCTCGAGGGGGAGCCGGTCGAGGTCGCCACGCCGCTGGGCTCCCTGCGCGGGCGGCACCTCGACGAGGCGGACGTGGACGCCTTTGTCGGCATCCCCTACGCCCACGTCACCAAGCGCTTCCACCCGGCCGAGCCGGCGACCCCGTGGCAGGACGTGCGCGCGGCCGACACCTTCGGCCCGGCGTGCCTGCAGGTGAACTCGCGCATGTACGCGAGCGACTTCGCCAAGCAGTCCGAGGACTGCCTCTCGCTCAACGTGTGGACGCCGGCGGTGGACGACGCGGCGCGACCGGTGATCGTCTGGATCCACGGAGGAGGCTGGCTGACGGGCTCGAACCTCGACCCGCTCTACTACCAGGACCGCCTCGCGGCGCGCGGGCAGGTGGTGGTGGTCAGCATCAACTACCGGCTCGGTCCCTTCGGCTTCTCCCAGGTGGACGGTCTCGACGGCAGCGGCAACCTGGGCCTGCTCGACCAGCGCGAGGCCCTGCGCTGGGTGCGCGACAACATCGCGGCCTTCGGCGGCGATCCCGCCAACATCACGCTCCTCGGCCAGTCCGCCGGCGCGATGGCGACCCTGCTGCACGTCGCGGAGCACGGCGACGAAGGCCTGTTCGTGCGCGCCGCGGCGGGCTCGGGGGGCCTCGACAAGGTGCGCCAGCCCGCCTACGCCGCGGCGGTCACCCGCGAGCTCGACGCCCGGGTCGACGGTGGCCTCGCTGCGGCCCCTGCGTGCGCGGTGCTCGACGCGCTCCAGGAGCTCTCCGGCGACGTCGCCGAGCCCGGGCTCCTCTTCGGCCCGGTCAACGACGGGATCGTCGTGCACGGCCTGCCCTTGCCGCGGCTCGCTGGCGGCGAGGTGCAGGGTGTGCCGCTCCTCCTCGGATTCACAAGGGACGAAGCC
>CALATR010001254.1 GCA_937891875.1 uncultured Pseudomonadota bacterium
CCCCCGCCGTGCCCCGCCGGTAGCTGGTCGTCGCCTCGAACGGCACTGGCAGCACCACCACCCGAGCGTCGTCGGGGGAGTGCGGCAGGCCGAACAGGCCATCGCCAGATGCGGCGGCATCGGGGTCGTAGGACATCGCAAGACCTCGGGGGGGCGGCGGCGGCTGGCGTAATGGGCCACTACCCCCGTGGCCAGTGAGGATTGCGCGGCGGAGATCAGAACCCGCCGTGCTCCTCGACGTACGCCGCCTCCCCGGCGGAGCTGGCCCGACCGAGGACCTCGTTGCGGTGGGGATAGCGGCCGAATCGGCGGATGATCGCCGTGTGCATGCGCTGGTACTTCAGGTTGTTCGCCACCAGCGACTCGGCCGGGGTACCGCGAGCGGCGACCTCCAGGGCCTCGAAGCGCTCGAGTGCCGTCGCGTGGTCGGCGAGCTGCTCGCTGTGCATGAAGGGCATGTAGACGAAGGCCCGGCGCTCGGGGGCGAGCATGCGGTCGTCCCCGCGGGCGAGGGCACGGTGAGCGAGCTCACGGGCCGAGGCGTCCTGGGCGAAGGATCGCGGGCTGCCCCGCCAGATGTTCCGGGAGACCTGGTCGAGGAGCAGGATCAGCGCCAGCGTGCCCTCGGGACTGCGCTCCCAGTCCGACAGGCCGCCGGCGGCGCCGAAGACGATCAGATCGCCGAACTGGTCACGGAGTCGGGCGTCGAACGCGGGATCCTTGGTCCACCAGCGCTGGCTCACCTCTCCGAGGTCGTCGCCCTCGGCCCCGAACCAGGTGGTGAGCAGCGCCTGGGCGCGCGGGTCGAGGTCGTGATCCGCCATGGGGCCTCCGGACAGGATCGACCTTGTAGCGCCAACTCGGGCCACCCGCGCGCGGAGGGACCAGAACGCACAGGGCCCTGACGCACGGCGCATCCACGCACGCTATGTTCCCGCTCCTGCCCGGAGCCCCCCTCCATGCACCGTACCTACCTGATCCTCGGTGGAGCTGGCCTCGTCGGGACGCAGGTCTGCCGCCAGATCGCGACCCGCCTGAACCCCACCCACATCGGGGTGGCCAGCCTCTTCGAGCACGAGGCCCGCAGCGCCTGCACCCGCCTCGCGGACGAGTTCCCCGACGTCGTCTTCACGCCCATCTGGGGCAACCTCTTCGTGCCCTCCGACATGGCCGAGCTGGGTCGGGGCGAGGTCCTGCAAGACCCTGTAAAGCGTAGGAAGTTGCTCGATTTCCTGTATGGCGACTTCGAGGGTGCCTACACCAGCAACCACCTGTGCAACCTCATCCGAGAGCACCGGCCCGACGTCATCGTCGACTGCGTGAACACCGCCACCGGCCTGTCCTACCAGAACGTGTTCGACGGCGCGGCCAAGGTGCTGCACTGGCTGTCGGACGATGGCATGGCAGCGGACGGCGTACCCGACCTCGAGGCCTTCCTGCTGTCGCAGTCCGTGCCCCAGCTGATCCGCCATGTGCGCCTCGTCCAGCGCGCCACCAGCGAGCACGGCACCCAGGTCTACCTGAAGGTCGGCACCACCGGCACGGGCGGCATGGGCATGAACATCCCCTACACCCACAGCGAGGACAAGCCGTCCAAGGTCCTGCTGGCCAAGACCGAGGCCGGGTTCGGCCACACCGGGCTCATGTTCCTGATGGCGCGGACCCCCGGCGGTCCCGTGGTCAAGGAAGTCAAGCCGGCCGCGATGATCGGCTACCGGGCCGTCCGCACCGTCGCCGTCCGCGAC
>CALATR010001255.1 GCA_937891875.1 uncultured Pseudomonadota bacterium
CAGCCGCTTCCTGGGGGATCAGCACCCCGCCGAGGAGCGGATCGCGAGCATGCGCTTCGCCCAGCTGGGCTCGAGCGCCATCTACGTCGTGTTCATCGGGCTCGCGATGGTGCTGGTCGCCGGCAGCGTGCCCGACGCGAGCGTGACTGCGATCGTGAAGATGGTCGGCCCGGTCGCGGCGGTGCTGCCGTTCTTCATCGTGATCGCCGCCGTGGGAAGCCAGTTCTCGGCCGCGGTGGCCGACGACGCGGGGTGCTCGGGCCTGCTGTCCTCGTCGCTGGGCTCGTGGCTGCCCAAGGGCTGGGCCTTCGCGCTGACCGGCGGCGCGGCGATTGCCCTGAACTGGCTCACCGACGTGATGAGCGTGCTCGCCTACGCCTCCCGCGCCTTTGCCGTCTACTACACCATCCAGTGTGCGATCGCGGTCGCGCTCGCGGTGACGCGCGAGGACGCGAAGGGCCGCTGGTGGATGATCCCGCTGGGGTCGGTGCTGGCGCTGGTGGCGCTGTCGGTGGCGATCTTCGGGATCCCGGCGGAGGGCTAGGTCGGCCTCGCCTGGTCGGTGATGTCGACGTCGACGAAGCCGAGGCGCAGCTGACCGGTCTCGCGCCGCTCGATGACGTCCGGGGCATCGGGCACGCCCAGGGCGGCGACCTCGCGGCGGGCGCGGAAGATGTGCGTATGAAGCAGGTTCTGGGAGATGCGGAGCTGGCGCAGCAGGTCGTCCCGGTGCACCCAGCCCTGCTCGCTGGCGGCGATCCCGCGGCCGGCGTCGTCCAGGCGCGCCCGGGCGAGCACGTACAGGGTGTAGTGGTGGGAGCGGGGCTCGAGGAGCCAGCGCCTGGGGCCGCAGTGCAGGGTGATGTCGACGTGCTCCTGGTCGCGGGAGACGACGAGCTCCGCGCTGAACTCGCGCAGCAGGACCCGGTCGTCGAGGCGCGCGGTGGGCTCGAGCAGCTCGGGCAGGCGGAGTCGCCAGCGAGTCCCGTCGACCTCGACGATGTCGCCATCCTCGACGGGTGCGCGATGGTCGGCCCGCTCTGCCCACCAGCGCTGACGGCGAGGCTCGGCGACGACGACCACCGTGGGCTCCTCGGCGTCGCCCAGCGCGAGCACGCCCCCCTTGCCGACCACCAGGACGTCGTCTTCGTCACGGGCGAACGGCACCGGGGGGCCGGCGTCCCGCAGCACCAGCGCGGGTGCGTCGCCGAGCACGATCTGGCTGCCTTCCCGCAGGGGCAGGGCGTCGCCGGGTCCGACCACCCGACCGTCGACGCGCGTGCCGTTGAGGCTGGCGGCGTCCCGGAGCACCCAGGCCATCCCGGACCACTGCAGCACGGCGTGGGTGGCCGAGACCGAGCCGTGATCGACGCGAATCGAGCTGCCGCGGGAGCGCCCGAGGACCTCGTGGCTCCCGAGGATGTGGGTGACGCCGGAGATCGGTTCCAGGATATGGCCCATGAACCCTCTGGGACTGCGATGACGACCGATCCCGACCATACGCTGCCCACCCGCCCGCTTCCAGGCGGACCGACCGGGGACCCGCGCGCGGCCCCGCCGGCCTGGCCGGACCGCTACGAGGTGCGCGGGCTGCTGGGACGCGGCGGCATGGCGGACGTGTACCTGGCCTGGGACCGGGATCTGCAGCGGGAGGTCGCGCTGAAGGTGCTGTCCGCCCCCTGGGTCGGGGTCGCTGTCTGGCACGATCGCCTGCTCGCCGAGGCGCGCCTGCTGGCCTCGCTCGACCACGTCGGGGTGGTGCCGGTCTTCGCCCGGGGGGTGCTGCCCGGCGACCGCCCCTGGTACGCGATGCGCGTGGTGCGCGGACGCACGATGAAGGCTGTGCTGAGCGCGTCCGCGCCCCGGTTGTCCTGGGTCGTCGGCCGGGTGCTCGACGTGGCCCACGTGCTCGCCCACGCCCACCAGCGCGGGATCGTGCACGGTGATGTGTCGCCTTCGAACATCATGATCGGGCAGGACGACGCCACGCTGCTCCTGGACTGGGGGCTGGGCGGGGCGTCCGGTGGCGGCTCCGACGGCGTGGTGGCGGGCACGCCTGGGTTCGTCGCACCGGAGCGGCGGGAGGGCGGCCCCCCGTCACCCGCGGCGGACGTGTTCGCGCTCGGGCGCGTGCTCGAGCGGGGCATCGAGGCGAGCGACCACGACGGGGGCCCCGGACCGCTGTCAGACCTCGCCACGGCCGCCACCGCCCCCCGGTCGACCGAGCGTATGGACCTGCTGCGCCTGCGGGACGGACTGCGCGCATGGCTGGACGGCACCGAGGCCCGGCGGCGGGCGCTCGCGTACCTCAGAGCCGCGGTGGACCTGCGCGATGAGGCCGACGCGGCCGAGGTCGAGGCGGTTCGTCTGCGTCGGGCGGCGACGCGACTGCACCTGCAAGGAAGCGACCGGGAGGCGGTGTGGTCGGCGGAGGATCGCGCCGGCGAGGGGGAGGTGGCGGCGGCACTCGCCCGGGCTCGCGAGCTGTCTGCCCTGCACGCAGCGCTCGAGAGCGCGCCGGGGCTCGCGGCGGCCCACCAGGCCCTGGCCGACCACCACCATGCCCGGCTGCTCGCGGCCCGGGCGCGCGGGGACCGACCCGCCCAGGCGGTCCATCGCACCCTGGTCGAACGTCACGATCGTGGCGTACATGCTGCATTTCTCGCGGGTGGAGCCTCGCTGTCCCTGAGCTCGGACCCCCCCGGAGCGCGGGTGCAGGTGCGGCGCCTGGTCGAGGTCGGACGGCGCGTGGTCGGGACCGAACCGATCCCACTCGGGGTGACTCCGCTGGCCGACGTGCTCGTGCCTGACGGTGCCCTGCTGGTCGAGCTCCACCTGGAGGGCCACGACCCGGTGCGCGTGCCCGTCGTGGCGACGGCGGGGGCTCGGTGCGGGCCCCGGGGCGCGGACGGCTCGGCCAGGCCGGTGCGGCTGTGGCCCGGCGCGACGGTCGGACCGAACGCCTGTCTCGTTCCGGCCGGCTGGTTCCCGGCGGGCGGGGACCCGGAGGCAGGTGATGGTCTCCCCGCCCAGGACGTGTTCATCGACGACTTCATCATGCAGCGCGACCCGGTGACCGTGGCGGAGTGGGGCGCCTTCCTCACCGTCCTGCACCGCGAGGGGCGCCGCGACGACCTGCGGTGCTGCCTGCCGCTCGCCGCGGGGGAGCCTGGGCCGATCACCCTCGACGGGCACGGTGTCGTCGTCGATGAGGCGGTGGACCCACGGCTGCCGATCACGCGGATCAGCTGGCTCGCCGCGCGCACCTACGCGGCCTTCCTGCGCGCCCGAACCGGCCTTGGGTGGCGCCTGCCCCGAGAGCTCGAGTGGGAGAAGGCGGCGCGGGGTCCCGAGGGGCGGGCGTTTCCGTGGGGAAGCGCGTTCGAAGCGGACTTCACGCGATGTGTGCGCTCGGCCGCCGAGGTCCAGCCCGGCCCGGTGGGCGAGCCTGCAGACGACGTGTCGGTGTACGGCGTGCGCGGCCTCGGCGGCAATGTGCGCGCCTGGTGCGCCGATCGCTGGCAGCTCGTGCCCGGATCCTCGGAGGTCGACGTCGCCGAGGACCTGCGGGTGGTGCGCGGGGGCTCCTACAGCAGCGTGGGGGCGTACTGCAGGTCCGCCGGTCGTTATGCGGGCCGACCCGACCGTGGCTACCGGGCGACCGGCGTGCGCCTCGTCCGCTCGCTGGAGCATCGGAGCGCCCCGGGTCGAGGCTAGATCATCACGGCCGTGCCCAGGTCCGCTTCCCGGATGTCCGGCCCGTCGAGCAGGTCCTCGTCGGCGCGCTCGAAGCGCCAGGTGTCCCCCGCAGCCAGCTGCAGGCGGCGGGTGTTGCCCAGGCGATCCTCGCGCGCGTACCAGATCTGCTGCAGTCCCGCGGGTCCCTCACGCAGGAGCATCCAGGCGATCACGGGGTCGACCCCTGGCTGTCGGCGCAGGATCCGGTAGCGGCGAGACGCGGGGGCGTTCACCTGGCGGGCCTGACTGGTGGAGAAGGCGTGGTCGGGCCACTGCTGGAACGACAGCGGCTGCGCCTCGCCGACCTCGGCCTCCAGGGTGAGCTCGAACCGCTCCGGCCAGGGCTCGCCGGACCAGCCCCAGCTGTCGGTGTAGCCGGTGAAGCGGTCGTTGAGGCTGGCGCCGCGGGCGAGGACGACCTGACCGAGCGGAGGACCGGATCCCGGCGCGGAGAGGGTGGCGAGCGCCACCAGCGGATCG
>CALATR010001256.1 GCA_937891875.1 uncultured Pseudomonadota bacterium
CGAGCAGCAGCGCGGCGCTGGCCGCGAGCCACAGCGGGATGCGCAGGCGCATCTCAGTCGACCGTGCCGTGGACCTTGGACTCGCTGGAGAGCACGCGGAACTCGGCGCGGCGGTTCTTCGACCACACCGACTCGTCGTGGCCGTCCTCGGCGGGGCGCTCCTCACCGAAGGACACGACGCGGAGCTGGGCCTCGTCGGCGCCCGAGGTCAGCAGCTGCTTGCGCACCGCCTCCGCGCGACGCTCCCCGAGGGCGAGGTTGTAGTCGGTCGTGCCGCGCTCGTCGGCGTGGCCCTGGATCTCGACCAGCAGGCCGGGGAAGCGCTGGAGGATCGCCGCGTTCTCCTGGAGCGCCGCCAGGCTCTGCGGGTTGAGGCTGCTGCTGTCGAGGTCGAAGTAGACCCGCCCGAAGTTCTCGGCGAGGGCGGTACGGGCCTCGGCGGGGTTGGCCGGCAGGCGCATGGCGGACGGATCGACGGCGTCGACCGTGGACACCACCTCCTCGGTGGTAGGCTTCTTGGCGCAGGCAGTCAGGGCGAGCACGACGATCAGGGCAATGCGGGTCATGGGACCTCCAGCGGTGGCGGCTGGGCCACCCGATCGGGTGCAATAGCAACGGGTGTGCCAATCAGCTCCAGATGAGCACGATCACGTAGGCGACGTAGCCGACAAGGAGGAGCCCCCCTTCCACGCGGCTCACCTGCCGCGACGTCCACAGGATGGGCAGCAGGACCGCAGTGACGCCGACCATCAGCGGCAGGTCACGCGCCACGAGCTCCGGCTCCACCGGCAACGGGGCCACCAGCGCGGTCACGCCGACGATGCCCAGCGCGTTGAAGATGTTGCTTCCAAGCACGTTCCCAACAGCCACCTCGTGGTTGCGCTGCCGCACCGCAGCCAGCGACGCCACCAGCTCCGGGAGGCTCGTGCCCACCGAGACGACGGTCAGCCCGATGACGGTGGAGGACACCCCCGCGAGCGTGGCGAGCTCGACCGCGCCGCGCACGAAGGCATCGGCCCCTCCGGCCAGCAGCCCGATCCCGAGCAGGACCCCACCGCTGTTGAGGACCCAGGCGGCAGCCCCGACCTTGCCGAGCGAGAGCGTGGGGAGCGGCTCCACGACGACCTCCGCCGTAGGGCCCGGCATCAGCGCGAGCAGAGCGAGGAAAGCGACGATGATGCCGACCAGCACCGCACCTTCGAGGAGATCGATCCGGCCGTCCCGGCACAGCAGCCACAGCAGCACCGCCGAGCCGAACGCGACCGGCCACTCCAGCCTGAACACCGCCGCGCGCACTGCAATCGGCGAGACCAGCGCTACGAGGCCAAGGATCGCCGCGATGTTGAACACGTTGCTGCCGACCACGTTGCCCACGGCGACGCCCGCATCCCCCCGCCACGCGGCCAGCACGGACACGACCAGCTCCGGCATGGACGTGCCGATGGCCACGACGGTGAGCCCGACGACCGCCTGCGGCATGCGCCACGCGGTGGCGAGCCCGGACGCGCCTCGTACGAGGAGTTCGCCGCCTGCGACCAGCAGGACGAGGCCCACGAGCACCCACAGCGACCCGAGCATGGACACTCCACCCGCGCGCTCTATCCTGCTGCAGCCCGCCAGCTGGCGAGGCTCATTGGTGTGGCGAATCACCCCCGCGGGGCACAATGCCCCGACCCCCGCCGACGCCTCGTCGGCATCCACCGGCACGCTCGCTGCGCGCCTCCCGTCCCCCCGGAGCCTGATGGCACCCCTGGACCGCCCGCTCCTGACCCAGCCTGCGACCGCCGACTTCCAGCTCTCCGCCGAGCTGCGCGCCTCCCGCGACCGCGCCCGCGACCGCAGCCTGCCCCTCGTCGAGCGCCTCGACGCCTTCGAGGACCTCTTCGAGTCCGAGGTCGGCGACACCCCGCTCCTGCGCGCCCGAAACGTCGAGCGGGCCTGCGATCTGCGCCAGATCTACCTGAAGTTCGAGGGCGGCAACCCGTCGGGCACCCAGAAGGACCGCATCGCGTTTGCCCAGGTCATGGACGCCCTGCGCCAGGGCTACGAGCGCATCACCGTGGCGACCTGCGGCAACTACGGCGTCGCCATCGCCCTCGCCGCGAGCCTGGCCGGCCTCGAGTGCGAGATCTTCGTGCCCGAGCGCTACCACACCCGCCGGGTGACCGAGATGGAGCGCTACCAGGCGAAGATCCTGCGCGGCCCCAAGGGCTACGAGGAGACCGTGGACGCGAGCCGGGAGCACGCGCGCACGACCGAGGCGTACGACGCCAACCCGGGCGGGGTGAACGAGATCATCCAGCTGCAGGCGTACGGCCAGATCGCCTACGAGATCTACGACGAGCTGCGCGACGCGCCGCTGGTCTGCGCGGTCCCGGTCAGCAACGGCACCGTGCTGGCGGGCATCCACCGCGGCTTCCAGAGCCTCCACCGGCGGGGCAAGACCAGCCGCATGCCGAGGATGATCGCCGGTTCTGCCCGCAACGCCAACCCCATTGTCGCCGCGCTCTCGCTGGGGCTGGACAGCTGCGAGGACCTGCCCCCCGAGTCGGTCCGCGAGACCGCCACCAACGAGCCGCTGGTCAACTGGCACAGCATCGACGGCGAGCTCGCGCTGCAGGCGGTCCGCACCACCCGCGGCTGGGGCCACGCCGCGACCGACAAGCGCATGAAGGACATGGCCCGACTCTTGCGAGACCAGCAGGGACTCGAGGTCCTGCCCGCCTCGACCGCGGGGCTCATCGCCCTGGTGGACGCCTACCAAGAACACGACCTGGCACCCGACCGCTACGTCGCGGTGCTCACCGGGAGGGGACGTTGAACCCTGACAACCAGCCGCTCGACGGCGTCGCAATCGTCTACTGCGACGGCGCCTTCGCCACCCCCAACGGAAAGACCGCCCATGGGCTGGTGCGCTTCACCCGGCGCTACCGGGTCGGTGCGGTCATCGACCAGCGCCACGCCGGCAAGGACGCCCGGGAGGTGCTCGACCGCAAGGCCGGCGGCATCCCCGTGGTCGCCGATCTGGCCGCTGCCCGCGCCGCCGTGCCCGACGCCACCCACTTCGTCATCGGCCTCGCCCCCGACGGCGGCCGCCTGCCCCCCGAGGCCCGCGAGACCGTCGCCGAGGCCCTGAAGGGTGGCCTGCACGTCGACTCCGGCATGCACGACTTCCTCACCGAGGACGCGGAGCTGGTCGCCCTCGCGAAAGCCAGCGGGGTGCGCATGCGCGACGTGCGCCGGCCCCCCGACCGGTCCGCCCTGCACGGCTTCTCGGGGCGCATCGAGGAGGTCGGCAGCCTGATCATCGCGCTGCTCGGCACCGACAGCGCCGTGGGCAAGCGCACCACCGCCTGGCTGCTGGTCGACGCGATCCGGGCGCGGGGCCTGTCTGCCGAGATGATCGGCACCGGCCAGACCGCGTGGATGCAGGGCGTGCGCTATGGCATCGTGCTGGACAGCCTCATCAACGACTTCGTCGCCGGCGAGCTGGAGCACGCGGTCCTGCGCGCCTGGGACGAGGGCCGCCCCGACGTCATGGTGGTGGAGGGCCAGGGCAGCCTGATGAACCCCGCCTACCCCGGTGGCTTCGAGATCCTCGCCGCGACCCGGCCGGACAGCATCGTGCTCCAGCACGCCCCCGCCCGCGACGAGTACGACGGCTTCCCCGGCTACGCCATGCACCCGCTCACCACCCAGATCGCCGCCCACGAGCTGATCGGCGGACGCAAGGTGGTGGCGATCACCATCAACCACGAGGAGCTCGATCTGGACGCGATCGACAGCATCTGCGAGCAGATCGCCGCCGAGACC
>CALATR010001257.1 GCA_937891875.1 uncultured Pseudomonadota bacterium
CGAGGTGGTGGTCAGCGGGCAGTTCCTGCTCGACGCCGAGTCCCAGCTCCAGGAGGCGGTGGCCAAGATGCGCGACCCGGCGTCCGCCCGGGAGGAATCGGGTCCGCCGCTGGTCTGGTCCTGCCCGATGCACCCCGAGGTGCTGTCCGACCACCGCGACCGCTGCCCCGAGTGCGGCATGTTCCTGGAGCAGCGCCCGGGCACCGCCGAGGAGGTGCGCCAGGTGGCCGAGGAGCACGCGACCGAGCCGCTCTACACCTGCCCGATGCACCCGGAGGTCGTGCAGGAGGGACCCGGACGCTGCCCGGACTGCGGCATGTTCCTGGTGCCGATGGAGGGGGGTGAGGCCCACGAGGATCACGCTGGCCACGAGCACGCGGAGTCACCCCAGTGATCCGCGCCATCATCTCCTGGAGTGTCGACAACCGGGTCTTCGTCGTGCTGCTCGCCGTGCTGGCGCTCGCCCTGGGCGCGTGGGCCTTCCGCGAGACCCCGGTCGACGCCATCCCCGACCTGTCCGACGTGCAGGTCATCGTGCAGACCGATCTGCCCGGCCAGTCCCCCGAGGTCGTCGACGATCAGGTCACCTTCCCCCTCGCCAGCGCCCTGCTCGCCACGCCGGGGGCTCGGGACGTGCGCGGCTACTCCTTCTTCGGCTTCTCGCTCGTCTACGTGATCTTCGAGGATGGAACGGATCTCTACGAGGCTCGCTCCCGGGTGCTGGAGGGGCTGTCCACGCTCCAGGGCAAGCTCCCCGCGGGCACCGCTCCCGTGCTCGGTCCCGACGCCACCGGGGTCGGCTGGGTCTTCCAGTACGCCCTCGCTGACCTCTCGCCCCATGCGGCCGCGCTGCGACAGCGCCTGGACGGCGACAAGGACGGGATCGTCAGCGAGGCCGAGGCGGCGCGGACCTGGGGGCTCGAGGATCTGGAGCAGGTCTACGCAGAGATCCCGGTGCGGCTGAAGGGCGTGACGCCGGACGACGCGGCGGCATCGATGTTGTCGAGCTTCGACCGGGATCGCAGCGGCCTGCTCGAGCCGGGCGAGCTGGCGGCGGCGGCGAACTTCCGCGGGATCCCCCTGCACCGCCTGCGCACCCTGCAGGACACGGTGCTCCGCTACGAGCTGACCGCGCTGGACGGGGTCGCCGAGGTGGCCTCGCTGGGTGGGCAGGTGCGCCAGTACCAGGTGGAGGTCGACCCCGAGGAGCTGCGGGCGTTCGGCGTGACCCTGCCCCAGGTGCGCCAGGCGATCGCCCGGTCCAACCTGGATGTCGGCGGACGGGTCCTGGAGATGGGCGAGACCGAGTACATGGTCCGCGGTCAGGGGTACGTGCGCGGGCTCGACGATCTGGAGCAGATCCCGGTGGCCGCGTCGATGGACGCCCACGCGCCGGTGCTGCTCTCCCAGGTAGCGCGGGTGCAGGAAGGTCCGGCTGGAAGGCGGGGGATCGCGGACCTCAACGGCGAGGGCGAGGTCGTCAGCGGCATCGTCGTCATGCGCGCCGGGGAGAACGCCCGCGCGGTCATCGATCGGGTCCGCACCCGCCTCGACGAGCTGGGGCCGAGTCTGCCTCCCGGGGTCGACCTGCGCATCGGCTACGACCGCAGCGGCCTCATCGACCGGGCCATCGCCTCGCTGCTGCAGACCCTGGGCGAGGAGATGCTCATCGTCTCGCTGGTCTGCGCGCTCTTCCTGCTCCACCTGCGCAGCGCCCTGGTCGCGGTCGTCGTGCTGCCCCTGGGCGTCCTGCTCTCGTTCGTCGTCATGTACTTCCTGGGCATCGTCGCCAACATCATGAGCCTCGGCGGCATCGCGATCGCCATCGGGGTCATGGTCGACGCGAGCGTGGTGCTGGTCGAGAACGTGCACAAACACCGCGAGCGGGACCCGGACGGCAGCCAGGTGGAGGTGGTCAAGCGCGCCGCAGTCGAGGTCGGACCGGCACTCTTCGCATCGTTGCTGGTGGTCACGGTCTCCTTCCTGCCCGTCTTTGCCCTGCAGCAGCAGGAGGGGCGGCTCTTCCACCCCCTCGCCGCGACCAAGACCCTGTCGATGGCCTTCGCCTCGGTGCTGGCGGTGACCGTCATCCCCGCGCTCGCCGTGGTGCTGGTGCGCGGCCGCATCCGCCCCGAGTCCAAGCAGTGGCTCTCCCGCGGGCTGATCGCCCTCTACGAGCCGGTCATCCGCGGCGTCATGCGGGTGCCCGCCCTGGTGGTCGTGCTCGGCGTGCTGCTCGGTGCCACCGCGGTGTTCCCGGCGTTGAACCTGGGATCCGAGTTCATGCCCCCGCTGTACGAGGGCGACCTGCTCTACATGCCGACCACCCCCCCGGGCCTGTCGATCACGACCGCGCGGGACGTGCTGCAGGAGACCGACCGCGCCATCGCGGAGCACCCCCAGGTGGCCCAGGTGCTGGGCAAGGCCGGCCGGGCGGACACCGCGACCGACCCCGCGCCGCTCACGATGCTCGAGACCCTGGTCGTGCTCACGCCCCAGGAGACGTGGCCGGCCGGCAAGACGCCCCAGGACGTCATCCGCGAGCTGGACGCGATGGTGCAGGTGCCCGGCCTGACGAACGCGTGGACCATGCCCATCAAGACGCGGCTGGACATGCTGTCGACCGGCATCAAGACGCCGGTGGGCATCAAGCTGATGGGGTCGGACCTGGACGAGCTGTCCCGGGTCGGCCAGGAGATCGAGGCCGTCGTCAGCGAGGTGCCAGGAGCGACCAGCGTCTTCGCCGAGCGGGTCGTGGGTGGACGCTACGTGGACATCACCGTCCGCCGGGGCGACGCCGCCCGCTACGGCCTCACGGTCGCCGACGTGCAGGACGTGGTGCGCACGGCCATCGGCGGTGCGGTCGTGTCCGAGGCGATCGACGGGCTGGAGCGCATCCCGATCACCGTGCGCCTCCCCCGCGAGCTGCGCCACGACCTGGCCACCCTGCGCGACGTCGCCGTGCCCACCCCGATGGGCCACACGGTCCCCCTGGCCCAGGTGGCGGACCTGGCCATCGACGACGGCCCGCCCGCGATCAAGAGCGAGAACGCCCGCCGCACCGCCTGGGTCTACGTCGACACCGACAGCACCGACATCAGCGGGTTCGTCAGCCGAGCCCGGGACGCGGTGGATGCGCGGGTGCAGCTGCCGCCGGGGGTCACGGTGCGCTGGTCGGGCCAGTACGAGCACCTGCAGCGCGCCTTCTGGCGGCTCGTGCTCATCGTGCCCGTCACCCTCGCGATCGTGCTGGTCCTGCTCTACCTGCACTTCCGCAAGCTCGTGCCCACGCTGGTCGTCATGGGCGGCACCCTGCTCCTGGCCCCGGTGGGCGGGTTCTGGCTGATGTGGCTGCTCGATACGCCGTTCTCGGTCGCGTCTGCGGTCGGGTTCATCGCGCTCGCGGGCCTCGCCGCCGAGACCGGCGTGGTCATGCTGGTCTACCTGGAGCAGGCCTACGAGGAGGCCGTCGCCGACGGGCGCATGAACACGCTCACCGACCTCCGCGCCGCCGTGCACGAGGGCGCCGTCGCCCGGCTGCGCCCCAAGGTGATGACGGTGGCGACGACGCTCCTGGGCCTCCTGCCGATCCTGATCGGCACCGGCGTGGGCGCCACCACCATGCAGCGGATCGCCCTGCCGATGGTCGGCGGGCTGGTCAGCTCGCTGGTGCTGACGCTGGTGGTGATCCCGGCGGTGTACGTGATCTGGCGGCGGGGCTCGGTGGGGTCAGGACGGGAGGGGTGACATCCGCCTTCGCCGCCCGCTCACCACCAGTCCCGCAAGCCCGAGTCCGAGCCAGGTCGCGCCCAGGCCGCCGGTGCTGCAGCCGGAGTGGGGGAACTCCACGCACTTCTCCGCCCCCTGCGCCGTGCGAACGCCGTTGATCGAGATGGTCTCGATGTGACCGCAGGCCTCTGTGCGCGGCTCCAGGGTGGTGCCCGGCCACTCGATGTCGGGTCCCAGCCCGTAGTGGGCCCACTCCCCGGTGTCGTCGAGCACGAACGCCCAGAACGACTCCGCGTCCGGGCGGCGCTCCGGGGTGACCGCGATCCAGGGTTCGCCGCCGTTGCTCGTGCGGGTGCTCCGGACATCGATGCCCACTTCATCGAGGTTGGCCGTGCTGTCTCGGGTGGTGAACGAGAAGGACCGCAGCGATTCCTCGCTGCTCCGGTCCCACGACCCGCGCCCGTGCTTCGCCATGAGGACGTAGGCGCTGTCGGGGTCCAGGGCGGGGAGGTCCAGCCGCACCATGCCGGGCTGCCCGCCGTGGGTCTGGGTCCAGACGATCGCGTCGTCCTTCAGCAGTCGGAGCTCCACCGAGATCGGTCTGCACGCCTTCGTCCGGTCCGGCTCCCAGCGCATCCACACGTCGGCGTCCGTGGGCAGCTCCTGGCCGTCGGCCGGTACGACGATCTCGGCGCGGAGATCCCAGGTCTCGCCGCACGCGTCGGACGTCGCGTGGGCAGGCGCGGCCCAGAGGCTCGCCATGGCGATGAGGATGCAGCAACGTGCGTTCTGGCTCATGGTCTCCTCCTCTCAATCCCACGGATTCGGCGCTCGCCCCTCGTCTTCCACCGCGGCCTCCGCCTTGCCCCACGGCCCGATCAGCGCCCCTACGCTCACGCTCCACGTGAAGCTGGTCTCCACGCCGGTTTCCCCGCGAACATACTGCTCCTTCCACGCCAGCAAGCGCCCCTCGCTCCGCACGATCGCCCGGCCCAGGGTCATGCGCCCACCGATGCCCCCGACGAACGCCGCGTGCCAGCGCTGCTGCCAGGTGAGGTCGCAGCCCGGCACCTCGTGGCACAGCGCGCCCACGACGTCGTCCGACGCCAGCACGCTGCCGCCGCCGACCAGACCGTACAGACCGAGCGATCCGCGGCTGACGAGGCCGTCTCCGCGGAAGGAACCCTGCAGCGGCGTGAGCTCGACCGCCCCGAGCCACTCGGCGTCCGGGAATGCGGTGACGGTGGGCTCGAGCGGGGTGATGACGGTGTTCTTCGCTGGTTCGACCAGGATGTTCTCGGCCCCGCCCCAGGTCAGGAAGCCACGACCTGCGAGCCAGGGTGTCAGGTGCACGGCGACGCCGGCCTCGACGGGGCGCCTGCGCACGTCCGGCGGGCCCAGCTGCCCCCCGGCACCGATGCTCACCTCGAGCTGGCGGGAGGGACGACCATCGGGAGGATCGGCCGCGAATGCAGGATCCAGGCCGAGCAACGCGAGCAGGAGGACGGGGATCATCGCCTCGGACCCGGGAACGAGGCGCCCACGCTGAACGCCACGTCCACCGCGCGGGTGAGGGCTCGGGAGCCGTTCAGGTGGTGCTCGAGCCAGGCGGTGTGGCGCAGCTCCGATCGCAGGACCAGGTTGTTCGACAGCTCCCAGCGCAGGCCCGCCGAGGTCACCACCGCCGGTCGGATGTCGGACCAGCGCTCGCTGGCGCACTCCCGTGACCGGCAACTCCCGGACAGCTCCTCGGTGTTCACCACCGCGCCCCCTGCCTGCAGGCTGACGTCCAGGCGCGACTGCTCCGGGTGTAGCGTCGCGGGCAGCCACTCGGCGGAAAGGTCCACGCGGTGGCGGATGCTGACGGACTCGACCGCCTCGGGGATGGCCTCGAAGGGCTGGCGGACCGACCTGTAGATGCCGGCTCCGAAAGCCCCGCGGAGGTGGAAGCCGACCCGTTCGGTCGGGCGGAACCCGACGCGGGCGGAGACGTGAAGCGGCTGGTTGTAGGCGGACCAGGCGCCAAAGGAGCCGCCGACGCCGAACTCGCCGCCAGGCCGGAACGCAGGCTCGTCCTCCGCCGTGACCTCCGCCGCCTGCGCGTCCGCCCCCAGCGTGAGCCACGCCAGGACCGCGAGCCATGCCATGCCCATCCGGACCTCCCGCACCTCGGTGTCCGGACGGTCTGGACCCTTCAGCCGCTAGAAGTCGAAGTACACCGAGCAGTCCTGCACGTCGTCGGTGTCGCAGACCGCGTCCATGGGCTCGCCGGCGATCCGGGCCATCGCCCACTGAAGCTGGACCGGCAGGCTCTCGGCGGCGCCCTCCACGTGGTCGGCGCCGTCGCACAGCAGGAAGTCGAGGCGGTAGCCGGCGTCGCAGAGCTTGACCGCGTCGTCTGCGATCACCGAGCCCACGACCAGCTCGTCCGCGCCGGAGACCTGGAAGAACACGGGCGCGTCGTGCGTCCGGGGGACAGTGGAGTTTCGAAGGGTGCCTTCCTCCAGGAAGCACCCGAAGGGCTCGGCCCAGTCGCCCGCGCGTGCGGCAGCCAGGGGCTCGGGCTTGAACGCGTCGTCCACGGTCTCGATGCCCTTGGCGAGCCCACCGAGGGTGCACTTCTGCGCCGCGGTCTCGAGCAGGCTGGTGGCCAGCGGCTCGTCCACGAACGTGTTGATGACGCTGGTGTCGCCGTACCAGGTGGCCTGGCCGACCATGCCCGCAGCCAGGCCCGCGGACGCGTCCTTGAGGGGGCCGGGCTGCACCGCGACCTCGGCGAGGCCCAGCAGGTCGGACGGCGGCACGGCCGCGATGGTGCCGATCAGCTCGCCCTCGGGGAGGTAGTGCTCGAAGTAGCGGTCCGCCCAGAGCGCGTGGAAGCCGCCCTCGGACGCGCCCCACAGCAGCACCTGCTTGGTGGGCTTGGCGGCGATGGGCTGGTCGACGGCGTCCTCCAGGTTCCACAGGGCCCGGACGGCGTCCAGCGTCCCGGTCGCGGCGGGCTCGACCACCAGGTAGGGGTGCAGGTCCTCCGCGGGCTCGCCGAAGCCGTTCATGCCGATGTAGTCGGGCTGCACGGCGGCCCAGCCCTGGCTGGCGATCAGGATGGCGCCGACGTTGTCGACCAGGCCGCCGGTGGACGGCGCGCACTCGTTGGTCAGGCCGGTGGTGCCGTGGGCCCACACGACGGTCGGTACATCCATGCGCTCGCTGGACTGAGGCACGGCGAGCACTGCCGTGGCCTCGACCCGCTTGCCCTTGTCCTGGGTCACGTAGCGGACCCGCCAGGCGCGGACGCTGTACGGGACCGGCGTGAACTGATCCAGGCCGTACTGCTTCAGGCCCAGGTCGATGACCGCCTTGTCGACCGAGAGATCCTCGGCCTCCTCGACGCTGATGATCTCGCCGACCTGGTCGAAGGGGAGCCAGTCGTAGGGCTCGGCGGCGCAGGTGGACGTGGGCACGTCGGGCTCGGTGATCAGCGGGACGTCGCTGTCCGAGTCGCCGGTACCGTCGCAAGCGACCAGGAGCAGGAGTGCAGGAGCGAGCACGCGCATGAGGCCTCCGAACGGCGGGCGGTTAACCCGGGACGGCGATCCGTGTGCCGGATCAGGTCCGCACAGGAGGTTGGGTTGTCTGGAGTCGCCGAGGAGCTGGTTCGTGGTGCAGGGCCGTGCGCGGCCGACGTCCTGGACGGCGAGGTGGTCGTCGTGGCGGTGGAGGACCGCACGGTGCCGACGCGTCGGCGCATGGTGTTTGCGCGAGGCACGGCCGCGCCCCGAGACGTGGTCGTGGAGCCCGGCACGGCCACCTTCGTGCACGCCGACGCCCACGGAACGGTGGTGGTGGGGGGCGATCTCACGCTCATCGACGCCCGAGGTCCGCGCAGGCTGGACGTGGCGCTGGGGGGACCTCCGCGGGTCGGGGCGTCGGGGCGATGGGTGGCCGGCTTCGTGTCCGAGCGCGGTGGTGGCGCCGTGGTCGTCGTGTCTCGGCAGTCCGGCGCGGTGCTCCGCGTGCCCCTGGGCGCCGTCGACCTGACATCGCTCGCCGTGACCGACTCCCACGTGGCCTGGGTGGAGCGCGAGGACGACGGCCAGGTGCACCTCGCGGATCTCGGCCGGCGCGGCGAGCGCAGCGTGGTCGCGATCCGACGGCCCCGACAGGTGTCCGCGGTGGGCGGAGCGCTCTACATCACCCACGGCGGCAACCTGAAGGAGCACGTCCTGCGGTGGTCCGGTGACGCGCTGACGCCGGTCGGCCCGAAGATCTCCTCGCTGGCGCGCATCCAGGGCCGCGACGAGCCCCTGGCCCTGCTCCCAGCAGCCGCGTGGTCCGATCCGGACGGAGCCCGCCGCGAGCTGCCTCCCCGCCTCGTCGCCCTGTCCGAGCCCGACGCCGTCCTCTACCGGGGACCGACCGCGCCGCCGGACGTCCACTACCTCGACCAGCCCGCGATCGTGGGCATCAGCGCCCACGCTGGCGTCGCGGTCGTGGTCGAGCGGCGCAGCCGGGCGGACTTCCGCGTGTTCCGAGTCCCACTCCCGCCGCCCGCTCGGACGAGC
>CALATR010001258.1 GCA_937891875.1 uncultured Pseudomonadota bacterium
CCGTGAGCACGCCGTGCTGCTCCAGCACCTCCAGGGTCTCCCCGACGAAGGCCGCATCGGACCTGTCCAGGGAGGGAAGCTCGTGAATGAACTCCTCGCTGCCCTGAAGCTGAAAGCGGAGCATGCGTTTGAGGCTGGCGGGATCGAACGCGGCGACCAGCAAGTCGAAGAGCGGCTTCATGGCTGATTCTGGCAGCCTGCGGTCGAGGTCTCGCGCCGGCGGGGGTCCCCCGAGTGCAAGCTTGACGTCGACTTCCTCCTCGTAGTGGAGGTCGGGCATGCGTCCCCCGCCGGCCTCCGCCCGCGCTTGTCGATCGGTGGAGATCTGGCGAGCTACGGCGTGGCGGAGGGTGGCCATGGCAGCGGCCTCCGTCGGGTCGACGCTGTCGGCAAGACGTCCGCTGCACTCCTGATGGCAGAGCATCTCCGAGGAGGCCGAGAGCAGGATGTCGCCCTTGTCCTGCTTCCGGTCGAAGTAGCAGCCGCGTCGTTCGTCGTGGACCTTCAGCTCGGGCGCCGCGAAGCTCATGGCGTAGCGGACGAGGAAGTAGGCGACGAGGGAGCTCTCCGACGGCAGGTAGCGGGTCGCGTCGCGCGTAGTGAACACGGCGACGCCCTTCTCGGCCCGGTGCATGCCGAACAGGTTTCGGTACTGCACGCCGTGGAGGGGAGTTCCGACGATCTGGATCACGAACGGATCAAATGGACCCACGGTCACCCGACGACGGTCCATGCGCGTCAAGATGTCCGGTGCAGAGGCCTGGGTGGCTCCGCTCGGATCGTCCTGGGCGCTGGCGAGAAGGTCGACCAGCACGTCGTCGCCATCCACGCGCGCAGAGAACTCGCAGGTCTGCTGACTTGCGTTCATTGTGTCGATGAGCGCCGAGGCCAGCTCGACCGTTGCCGGGTCGGTCGACATGACGACGATCGGGCGGGCCATCAGGGCACCACGAGCAGGTAGGGGTCCTCGTCACCCACCGTGCGCCCCGAACGATCGACGATGCGCACGCCGTACTTGTGGTCCCCCAGGACGCTGGCGACAAACTGCACTGCAACGGCCTGAGCCCGGCCGCCGCCGCCTCTGCCGGGCAAAGGCCTCGAGAGCGGAGAGGGCAGCACGGAAGGGTTGTCGAAGTACACCTCGACTCTGCTGTCGCCAGGCAGATCTCCTTCGAACGTCCAGCGCACCTCTTCACCCAGGTGAACCAGGGTGCGGTACGGCACGATGATGTTGCCGCGGGACAACCGGACCGCGATGGTTGCCATACAACCTCCCGGAGCAGCCTACACCAACCCACCGGGTATCTGCCTCACTCCTCCCGTGGCGCCTCGGTGTGGATCGGCACCTGGACAAGCCGGGCGTCCAGGGGCCCATTACGCAGGGGGATCCTCCGCTTCGGGCGCAGGCCAAGCTCCCCCGCCAGCTCCTTGCTGCCGCCGATGAGCCAGGCGGTCCAGCCGAGCCAGCGGTGGCGGAGGTCGTCGCCGAGGGCGCGCCACAGGCGGACCATCTCGGGCTCGTCGCCGAGGCGCTCGCCGTAGGGCGGGTTGCTGACCAGCAGGCCGCGGGGGAGCTCGGTGCGGACCTCGGGCACGGTCACCTTGTCGAACGGGTGGCGGACCACCGGGATGAGGTGGGCGAGGTCGTAGGCGGAGAGGTTCTGGCGGGCGCGGCGCACCTGGGTCTTGTCGATGTCGTAGCCCAGGATGGGAGCTGGGAGCTCGTCTTTCGCGCGCTGGCGGGCCTCGTCGAGCAGGCGGGCCCACACGTCGGGATCGTGGCCGAGCCAGCCCTCGTGGCCCCAGTGGGGTCGGTCGAGGCCGGGGGCGCGGTCGAGCGCGTAGCCGGCCGCCTCGCGGAGGAAGGTCCCGGAGCCGCAGAAGGGGTCGAC
>CALATR010001259.1 GCA_937891875.1 uncultured Pseudomonadota bacterium
CCGTTCACCAACCTGTGCGCGACCAGCCCGACCAGCGCGAGCGCCTTGCTGGTGCTCCTCGGGATCCTGGGCGTCAGACGCCGGCGATCAGTGGCCTAGCTCCCGCTCGACGATCGACTGGAAGCGCTCATAGGGCTGGGCGCCCGAGACCAGCACGCCGTTGACGAAGAAGGTGGGCGTGGCCTCGATGCCCAGTGACTTGCCCAGGCGCTGGTCCTCGACGACCAGCGGCTCGTAGCGGCCCGACCCCATGCACGTCTGGAAGGGCTCCGGGGACAGGCCGAGCTCCCGGGCGTAGCCTGCAATGTCGGCGTCGGACATGGCGTGCTGGTTCGCCAGCAGGACTCCGCTCATCTCCCAGTAGCGGCCCTGCTCGCCGGCGCAGTGGGCGGCGATGGACGCGGGGATGGCGCGGCCGTGGTTCGACAGCGGGTAGTCCTTCCACACCAGGCGGATCTGACCCGGGTACTCCTCGAACAAGCGCTCGATCGAGGGCTTGACCTTGTTGCAGTAGTAGCACTGGTACTCAGCGAACTGCACGATGGTCACCGCCGCGTCGTCGGGGCCACGGCTGGGATCGTGGGCCTCCACGGGGACCGGGACGGGCGGCAGGTCGGGGTACGGCAGCACGATCTGCAGGTCGCTGGCGGCCTTGAGCTCTTCGACGAACTCGGCGTAGCGGCGCTCCCTGGCGCGGCGCACCAGCTGGGACACGACGATCGGGCGGGCCTCCTCCAGGGTGGCGCCGCGGAACTGGCGCTCGACGACGGGCCAGAACGCCTCGACCTCCTCGTCGGTGGGCTCGGGCACGCGATCGTCGACCTCTGCACGCAGCAGGGCGTTCACGTCGGTGAGCCCGCGCCGCTCGACCTCGGACTGCAGGAGGTGCTCCATGACCAGCACGTCGAGGGCGCGGGACTGGACCTCGTAGCGCTCCAGCAGGTAGCGGATCTCCCGGTTGCGCAGCTCGTCCCCGACGTGGTCGTGCAGCTGGGCCGCGGAGATGTTGCCGCCCTTCCAGGTGGCGACCGCACCCTCTCCGGTGGCAGCGTCGGACCGGTCGCCGGACGGGGCGGGGGGGCTGGTCCGCACGGGGAGCGCGTCGTCCACGGTGACACGTCCCAGGGTGGGCGCCGACGGGGTCGTGGGCTCGCCGGAGCAGGCGAGCGTCGAGAGGGTCGCGAGCGACAACAGGCGAAGCATGAGGCTCCTGGTGAAGTCCTGCGGCTAACCGGTGGGTCCGCGGCTGCCCCGAGGTCATGACGCGCAGTGACGACAGACGTGGCCGCCCGGCGTGGGTGTCGGGCGACCAGCGTGGCGTCGGACGGGCCGACGAAGCCTGCTCGTCGTGCGTCGACCGGAGCCGACGACAGACCGCGGAGCGGCGCGCCGCCCGAACCCCCCCCGGGGACGGACGGCGCGGGGCTCCACGCGGGAGCATGAAGGGGTGTACACCGGTACCAGCGAGGAGGCGATTACAGCGAAACCGGGCCTCGCTGTAATGTGCCGGATCAGTCGGTGACGGGCCCGCTTTCAGGGGGAATGTGGAGTGGATCCGGCGGCGGCCAGGACCTGTGTCGAATCACACTCACCCTCGCAACCCCCAGCCGCAGCTCTCCGGCCCGGCGCTCGACCAGGAGGGCGGCACCGTCGATCTGGTGCTCTGCAAACTGGCGGCGCGCCCGGTAGACGTAGACGTTGACGTCCTTGAACGGGATCGACATGGCCTTGGAGACCTCGCGCTCGAGCTGGCGCCAGCCCTCCTCGTCGATCGGGTGCCCGGCCCGGCGATCCGCGAGGCGCTGCTCCGCCAGGTAGAGCAGGAGGTAGCCGTGGGCCCGGGGCTCCAGGCGCGTCAGGATCCCCATGGACAGGGCATCGATGATGACGTGCTCTTCATCGGGGCTGACGTGGAAGGTCAGCTGGGCGCTGGACAGGCTCTTGCGGACCATGAGCTCCACGGTGCCAGGCTCGGGCTGGGGGGCCTGGACCAGCCAGCGCCGCCCGTCGATGAGCACCTCCACCTCCGCGGGGCAGGGCATGCGCTCGTCCTCGTGCTCGATCCACCAGCGGCCATCGCTGTTCAGGTCCAGCACGACCTCGGGCCGGCTGGGCTGGGGCAGCATGAGCACACCGTGCTCGGCGAACCGGATGGTGCCTTCCGGATCTCGGGCGCAGGCGACCGGATCGGGGAGGTCGAGCACGGTGAACGGCCGGGGCGGATTGCCGAACGCCAGCGACTGGCCGACCCGCAGCTCCGACTGCTCCGACGGCTGGAGGCGCACGCCGTCCACCCAGGTGCCGTTGCGGCTGTCCAGGTCCCGCACGACCCAGCGGTCCACCGACCAGAACACCTCGGCGTGCTGGGTCGAGCAGGCGTTGTCGTCCACCCGGACGTCACTGCGCGGACCGCGTCCGATGACGGCCCGGGGTGGTGTGCGGATCTCGGAGTCCCCATCCGGATTGCGAAGCACTGCCATGGGTTCCCACTACTGTACCGGGGGACGTTGGTCGAACGCTGAACGCGTCGCTGAGCGGATCACAGACCGGAACGAGAAAAGTGTTGGTAGTCCTTGGCAGTTCTCCAGTGTCCGCCCCAGCGGAACCCGACTGCGCGGAACGCCTGTACGGCGTCGGAACCGGAGACCAGCACGCCAGCCTTGGCGCTGTCGCGGTCCAGCCAGGCCTTGCCTTGCGGCGGCGTGACGCGCTCGCCCTTCACGAAGGGATTGCGCATGGGATTCACGTCCACCGCACGACCGTAGGCGTGTTCGCTCCAGGACTTCCCGCCGCTCTTGGGTCGGCAGTTGAACGCGCTGGTGTTGTCGGCGGCCATGGACTTGTCGTCGCTTCCGTCGAACTCGTGTACCGGACGCATTCGGGTCACGACGAAGCCCTGCTGCCAGAGCGCACCAAAGGCGGTGACCATCGCGTCCGCGGCGTCGTGGTGGACCACGAGCAGGCCCCGGGCGCTGCCGCCGTCGGGGGTGTGGTGGGGCAGCTCCACGACGCGGAGATCGTCGAGCGGGACCGGACAGCCCTCGTGCCAGCTGACCCCGGTCATGGCGGCGCGTTCCTCCGCGGACAGCGAGCGCACCGCGGCATCGTAGGGAGGAGCCGCGTCTTCGGCGAGGACCGGAGCGGCGGCGAGCACGCAGAGCAGGGCGAGGGAGACACAGTTGCGCATGCAGGCCACCTAACCGCTGCACGCCCGGCTATGAGGCGATCATGTCCGAGGATCCGCCGCCGCTCGAACTCTGGGTCCTGGTCGCCGAGGCCGCGCTGGTGCTCGTCGGCGCCTGGGCCTACGCCGGCGGCATGGTGCGCTGGGGGGAGTTCCTGGCGTCCTGGGCGCTGACCGCAGCCGTGCTCGCCTTCGTCGCCGGTGCATTCGTGCCCTGGACCCGCGGCATGGTCGGGGGGGCGCGCGCGTTCGTGCTGACCCTGCTCCTGGGCGCGTCCGGCGGCGTCCTCACCGCGGCGACCATGGCCGGCATCCTGGTGCTCTCGGTGATCCGGACCGGCCTGTGGACGTCCGAGGGTGACGTCGTGAAGGCGCTCGTCACGGGCGGCCCGTCCGGGGCCTGGCTCGGCGCTGCTGCGGGGCTCGCCTCGGGCCTGGTGCTCGCGGTGGCGGTGCTGGTCGTCGACGGGATCCGCGGGGTGCCCGAGAACCCCGACCGGCCGAAGAACAGCATGCTCGTCATCATCGGGGCGGCCTCCGGCGTGGCGCTCATGGCGGTGGCGGAGGTGCAGCACTGGGCGCCAGCCTCGCTGGTCGCCGGCTGTAGTGCGGGCTGTCAGGCGTGGACGATGCCGCTGTGGGTCCGCATGGTCTCGGCAGCGCTGGCAGCCATCGGGACCGCCGGAGGCATCGCCTTGCTGCTGGAGCGCCCGGGCCTGCACTGGCGGGCTCCCCTCGGGGTGGTGATCCTGGGCATCGGTGCAGTCAGTCTGGGGCTCGGCAACACGGTGTTCACCACGACCACGGGCCCCCGCTTCCGGCGCGCGACCCTGGGGCTGCCGCCGATGCCCTTGCCCCTGACTCGGGAGCTGGTGGACGCGACCGTCACCGAGCACCCCGGCTACCTGCTCGACACGGTGGAGGTGCGCTGGCCCGACGGGGACTCGGAGACGATCGTCATCGGCGTGGGTCCGTTCCGCCCCGACACCGGCGGCCTCGCCACGGCCATGCGCAGCACTGCCCAGCGCTGGCAGGCGGACGCGATGCCCGGCCGCCTGGACGAGTGACTACTCGCCGCCCTTGGCAAACTGTTGAGCTTGTTCCGGGATCATCGGTCGGGCAAGCTGCTTCAGTGGCTCGAGGGCGTCCCAGTCCATCGCCTCGTACTGGTCCTTCTCCTCGCGGCCGAGGTCGACCGAGCGCGGGTGCTCGCCGCGGACGCGATCGTTGAAGTACATCCGCAGCGGCTTGGGCTCGCCGTTCTTGAACGTCCGCCCCCAGCCCTCGGCGCGGCCAGCGACGAAGAAGCCCTGGTGCACGACCTCGCCCTTGTCGTCGAGCATCACGCCCAGCACGCGGCGCTCGTCGTACCAGCGGCCCACGAGGCGGCGGGTCGGACCGATGAAGCGCACCCCGGGACCCTGGATGTCGCCCTCGGCGAACTGCCCGTGGTGAACGACATCGTCGGCCCAGAACAGGGTGCCCTCGCCGTGGGCCTCGTTGTCGTCGAACGCGCCGACGTAGATGCGACCGTTGTCGGCCCAGCGCCGCATGCCCTGCCCCTGCAGCCGGCCCTTGTAGAAGCTGCCCTCGAGGTGGTCGCCGCGGGGGAGGTCGAGCACGCCGTTGCCGTGAGCGACGCCGTTCTGGAAGGCGCCGACGTAGTGCTCCCCGCCGGGGATCGTCAGGTCTCCCTGGCCGTGGAACAGGCCGTAGTCGAACTCGCCGACGTAGACGCGGCCGTCGGGCCACTTGCGGGTGCCGAAGCCGTGGGGGAGCAGCGCGCGGACGTGGCCCTCGTAGGTGCCGCGATCGGCGTAGCGCACGGTGAACGGACCGTCGGCCACGCCGAGCGCCCACTCGCCGGCGAAGCGGTTCTTGGCGACGTCCACGTAGGCGCCGGGACCCGAGCGCAGGCCGCCGTCGTAGCCGCCGTCGTAGCGGCTGCCATCCTTGCCCCGGAACAGGCCGAAGCCGGTGAGCAGGCCCTCCTCGAAGGGGCCCGCGAGCACGTCACCCACGGCATTCGTCGCCTTTCCGCTGCCATTCTCGCAGTCGCCCGCCTCGCACCACAGGCTGGACTCGGCGGTGCCGTCCTTGGTGACGATCACCGCATTGGCGGGATCGTAGGGGAGGATCGTGAGGTCGAGGTCCTGCTTTTGGCCGTCGGCCTCGACCATGACCTGCAGCACGGTGCCCTCGGCGGCGGTGAGGCGACCGCGCAGCTCGTCGAGGGACATGTCCCGGGTGCGGGCGCCCGCGACCCGCGCCAGCCGGGTGCCCGGACGGATCCCCGCCTTCCACGCGGCGGCGTCCTGAACGACCTCGGTGACGAGCCCGCCCTTGGCGAGTCCCACGATGCCCGCATCGAGCGCGCGCTCCTGGACGATGACGGCGTCCTCGGGAGCGTCCGCGGCGAGGGCGTGGGCGAGCAGCAGCAGGGTGAGCATTCGGCCTCCGGTCCCGCGGGAGGTAACGCCGTGCGGCGTGCACGGATTCCGCCCGGTGCGGCCGGGCGCATCGGATGAGGCACCTGGGACCCGGTTGTTCACCCGGGGAGTGAAAGCTCCGGCCGTCGGCCGCGTTGGAGCCCCGGAGAGACGCCCATGCTGCCCTGGTTCCTGTTCGTCGCGGCCGCGGTCGCGAGTCCGCTGTCGCCCCCCGACCCGATCGACGCCTGCACCGCGGTCCGCGAGCCGCTGGTCGACCACGTCGCCCGCCGGGTGATCCAGGCGCGCTACCCGTACGGTCGGGTGGAGATCGGCGATCCCCCGGAGTCGGCCCCCGTCCTCGACGATCCCGCGCCCCGGGGCGTGGTGCTGAAGGCGGACCTCCCGGACGCGATCCGAGGTCCGGTCCGTGGTCCCGGCGACCACGCGCTCGGACGGCTCGCCAGCGACGGCCGGCGGATCTTCGTGGCGGGCGGGGGTCGGATCCAGGTGTACAGCGCCGCCGCTCCTCACCGACGCCTCGGCGTGCTCCCCGGGGATGCCGTGCGACTGGTGGACGGCGTGCTGCTCACGGTCGACTCGGTGCGCGACCAGCAGGGTGAGCCGGTGCCGTGGAGCCGCCGCAACTTCATGGGCGATCCCCAGAGCCACCTGCTCCACGCGACGCGGATCGCCGCGTGGGACGTGTCCGGAGACCTCCCGGAGGCGCCGCGCTGGACGGTGGACGTCGAGGGTGGCCTCCTGGACCTGTCGGTCGCGGGCGGGCGGGTGCACGTCCTGACCGGCTGGCAGCCCACCCCGTCGAACACGGCCTGGAAAGCGGCGTTTGGCCTGGATGAGGGCATGCCCGAGCCCGTCCCCGGTCCCGGCGCCACCTACGATCCGGCCGAGCGCGCCCGCTACGCCGAGGTGGTCGCCGAGGCGGAGGACGTGCTGCGGAATCGGCTGGACGCCCTGCCCATCGACGCTCTGCTCGCCCCGCGGGGTCGCCACCGCCTGGGACGGGGCCCGTGGGAGCACGCGGCGGCGAGCTGTGCGGACCTGCCTCCCGGCGCGGGTGGGGCGGACGTGTTCGTGCAGCTGGTCAGCGTGGACCTGGAGCGGCCGGAGCAGGCCCACGCGGTCGTGCAGCCCATGGTCGGAGGATTCGCCAGGCAGATCCGCGTGGACAGCCAGGACGGCACCCTGTGGCTGGCGAGCTCGGAGCGGGGCGGAGGGCGCACGGTCGTGCACGCGGTGGATCTGGACGCCGCCGAGCCGACCTGGACCGCGGGGAGCCTGCGCGGCACCATGAGCCAGGCCCTGGTTGCGGCGGAGGACGGGCGGGCGCTCGCCCTGCAGCGCACCTGGAAGGACGGCGTCACCTCGGTGGTCGCCCTGGCGGTCGACGAGCGGGGGCTGGAGCGGACCGCCCCTCGGATCCGGGAGCCCGGCCTGGCGATCGCCCGGGACGGGTCGGGCTGGGCGGTTCCCGGCGCCCGCGGCGTGTACCTGCTGGATGGCGACGGGGTGGAGGACGCGCGGATCGCGGTGGACGGGTGGTCCCTGGGGGAGAGCGTGGCGCTCGGCGGCGCGCGGCTGGTCAGCGCGACCCGGCTCGTGGAGCGGACGGAGGCGTCGGAGGTGGGCCCGGCGAGGAGCACCTTCGAGCACGCCCTGCTCCTGGTGGGAACGGACGGGCACCGGGCGCTCTCGGCGACCGACCGGCGGTTCCACGACCGGGTGCCGGGCGTGCGGCTGTGGAAGGACCCCGCCGCCGAGCGCGTGCTGGTGCAGCTGGACGCCGAGCACCCCAGCTGGTGCACCCCGGACGGCTGCACCCCCTGGCCCCGGCCGAAGGGTGCCGACGGTCTGGGCACCGGGCCCTTCGAGGTGCTCCTCCTCGGGGATACCACCCTCGCCTACCACGGCGACCACGTGATCGCGCGGACCGGATCCCGCGAGGCGCGGCTTCCGATCCGTTGACCGGCCTCGAAACTCGGCCTCCCCGGGGGATTCACCCCCGGACCCCCGTGCAGA
>CALATR010001260.1 GCA_937891875.1 uncultured Pseudomonadota bacterium
CGACGATCTGCAGGCCGTGGCGCATCCACACGACGTGCAGCCACGCATCCGACGCCAGCGTCCACCCGAGCGACGGCCACGAGCCCGAGTAGCGGAGCTGGCTCGCAATGTGGGCGTTGACGGCCTTGTCGGTCTGGGCGTCCTCGTCGACCGGCCACACCGGGTCGAGGTGTCCGGGCTCCAGCCCGAGGGCGACGACCTGGTCGAGGTCCTGTGGCACCCATCGCGCGGAACCAGCTTGCCGCGCGCCAATGGTCAGCCCCTTGATGCGACCGAACTCGGCCAGGTTGGTCTGCTCCGGGTTGAACGCGTTCGGGATGCCGACGCGCAGCCCCTCCCAGACCGGGGCCTGCCCCTCGATGGGCACGAGCACGTCCTGTTCGCGGACCACGTACATCCACTTCGCCCACGGCCAGGCGACGGGGTCCATGCGGGCGAGGTCCTTCAGCCGTTCCTCGGCCTCGAGGCGCAGGCGGGCGGACTCGGCGGGGTCGGGCGTGCGCTCGGCCTTGCGGAAGCGCGCGTTGACCGACCGGAGCAGGCGCGCGGCGTCGCCGGCGACCTTCTTGCGGGCCTCCTCCTCGCGTCGAGCCTTCACCGCGGCCAGTCGCTCGGCGGTCTTGCCCGGGTCGCGGCTGATGAGGAGCAGGATGTCCTCGGGCCCCATCTCCATCTGGGCGCCGGGGTTGTTCGTGTCCCGCTTCTGCGACCGCAGCAGCTCGGTCATCCACCCGAGCTTGCCCTGGATGAGGTTGAACCGGAGCCCGTCCTGGGACCGGCGCGCGAAGTAGTAGTTGATCTCGATGGCGCCGAGCGTGTTGCCCTGACGCACGCCGCGGCCGTTGCGCTGCTGGAGGGTGGCCGGCTCCCACGGCAGGTCGAGGTGATGGATGGCGCAGGTGCGCGTCTGGAGGTCGATGCCCTCGTAGGCGATGGCGTTGGCGATCACGACGTCGTACTTCGGCGCGATGCCGTCCTCGGGGCTGCCGTTGAAGGCCTTGGCGATGCGCTGGCGGTCGGCGGCGGCCTTGGCGGTCGTCGCGTTGAGCACGGCGATGCGCTCCTTCGGGATGCCGGACTCGACGAGGACCTGGCGCGCCCACTGGTGCACCGCGACGTTGTCGACGAACACGATGTGGCCGCAGGTCCGGTTGGCGGCGACCCGCTCGGCCATGGCGTCGAGCTTGGGGCTGTGGGCGTCGACCTGGAGGGCCGTCTTCCACGAGTAGCCCTCGTCCAGCGACGGGTGGATGGCGACGAGCGCCATGCGGGCGAGTAGCCCCAGGATCTGCGCCTTGTCCGAGGGCCGGGTGGACTCCAGCGCGTCCTCGATGGCCTTCACGTACCGCTCGTACTTGTCGTCCTGGTCGGCGTTCATGTCGACCTCGACGACATTGACCGTCGGTTCGGGGAGCTTGAGCCCCACGTCCTCGGCGGTCTTGAACTCGCCGTAGCGGAAGATGACCTCGCGCAGCTCATGCAGGTTCTGGAAGCCGGTGACCGCGGACCGCTCGACCACCTCCATCTTCGTGTCGACGACGGGCCTGAGCTCGATGCGCAGGTAGCGGTCGATGAACTGCTCGGGGTCGCGGATCCCCATGCGCGACCAGGCCTCGTGGTCGATGAACTGGATGAGGTTGTAGAACTCGAGCGGGCTGTTCTTCGCGGGGGTGGCGGAGAGCAG
>CALATR010001261.1 GCA_937891875.1 uncultured Pseudomonadota bacterium
AACGCGCTGAACAACGCGGTCGCCAACGCGGTCCCGTTCTCGGTGGAGTTCCAGGTCAAGCTCGACCGCAGCGGCCCCGACGCCTACTGCGGCGCGCGGGCGAACGACTCCGGCGGCGACACCAACTGTCCGCCCGGAGGCGGCGGCCTGCAGAACTCCAGCAACCACGGCATCGACATCCTGCTGGGAGGCAACATGGCCGTGGAGCTGAAGGGCCGGTACATCAAGGGCGAGAAATCGAGGCGCCAACTCCTTCACTATTGCCGCTTTGCCGCGGTGAATGGCGGACACGTCATGACGTACGCCTTCGTGCACTTCCCGACCCAGCAGCACCTCGATCGCTACGCGTTCAGCTGCTGGCGCTGCTGGAAGCGCACCTTCTACGGCCTCGACGAGCGCGGCAACAAGAAGCGCTACACCAACGCCATCGACTCGTGCAGCAAGCCGAGCACGACGGTCGGCTCGCTGTTCATCGGCGTCGCCTCCAACAAGGGCACCGGCAAGAAGCAGCCGAAGCGCCACGTCTACGTGCCGACCCCCGGGATCCTGTCCTGCAAGGGCCGGAAATAGGCGATCACACCGTCGGTGGACCCGGGCGGCGCTCGACCCGCAGGTCCACCCGGCCCCTGGGTGCCAGGGTCACGCCGGGCTTGACCTCGACGGTCTGCCCGGGGTGCGCCTCGAAGCGGTAGCGCCGGACCAGCGAGGCGATCAGCAGGCGCAGCTCCAGCTTCGCGAACCCGGCCCCGATGCACATGCGCGGCCCTCCGCCAAAGGGCAGGTACGCCTCCCGCTTCTTCAGGGGCTCCAGGAACCGCTGCGGCCGGAACGCCTCGGGCTCGTCCCAGAAGCGCGGGTCGTGGTGCGCGTGCCAGATCCAACCGACGATCTGGCTGCCCGCGGGGATCGGGAACCCGCCGAGCTCGGTGTCCACCTTGGCCACCCGCGGCAGGGCGTAGGCGGGTGGGTACAGACGCATGGCCTCGGCGGCGACCGCATCGGTGAGCGGCAGCTCGGTCTGTTCGGACAGCTCGTCCGCGGCGTCGACCTCCGCCTCGAGGCGCTCCCGCACCTCGGGGTGCTGGGAGAGCAGCCACAGGGCCCAGGTGAGCGCGTGGGAGGTGGTCTCGTGGCCGGCGAGGAAGAGCGTGACGAGCTGATCCCGGACCAGGCGCCGCTCGAGGCCCACGTCGAGCAGCATGGACAGCAGGTCCTCCCGCAGCCCCTCCCGCTCCCGGGCCTCGACCAGGTCATCGATGAGGCCGTGCAGGTCGCGGACCGCCCGCCGGGTCCGCAGGGTGCGCGGGGTCGGCAGCCACTGGGGCAGCACGCTGATCCGGGACGCGTCGTTGAGCGCCTCCATCGTCGTGACGACCCGATCCGCATCGCCCTGCACGTCGTGGTCGAACAGGGCCTTCACGACGATGTGCAGGGTCAGCCGACGCATGACCGCCCCCACATCCACATCGACGCCGTCGACAAGCGCCACCCGCTCCACATGGTCGACCATGGTCTTGGCGTAGCCGGCGATGGCCTTGCGGTGAAAGCGCGGATTCATCAGCTTTCGGCTACGCTTCCAGGCGTCGCCATCCGCGGTCAGCAGGCCATCGCCGAGCACGCTCACCAGGCGATCGTTGGCGCCGCCGCGCTTCTGCAGGTCCGCGTGGCGGGTGACGAGCATCTCGTGCAGCAGGTCGGGGTGGCCGACCACGTACAGCCGGCTGCCCCCGCCCTCGTCGACGAAGTAGATGTCGCCGTACTCGGCGAAGCGCTCGCTCACGAAGGAGATCGGGTCACGCAACAGGGCCCCATAGACCTGGATGAGCCGCGGCACGTGCCAGCGAGGGATGGGGGCGGGACCAGGCGGGTTGTGGACCATGGGAGCCGGTATCCTGCATGGCGCCGCAGGGGCTGCTCGAAGGACGGGATCTTCAGTACGGCGCCCCCGATCCGATGTCGCTCCAAGGAGGCCCCCGCATGCAGGAGACCGGGGACAGCGAGAGCGCCGTGGTCGGGCTCCTCGAGCGA
>CALATR010001262.1 GCA_937891875.1 uncultured Pseudomonadota bacterium
CGGCGATCTCATCGACCTGGGACGCGGCTTCGGCCCACTTGCCCGACTGGGCCGCGATGACCTTCGCCTCGGGAAAGCGCGTCGAGACCTTGCCTTCCGCGGCCTCGTCGAGCGCGCGGTACAGCGCCTCCAGCTCGCTCTCGTCGACGATCCGGCGCTGCTCGAAGACGCCCTTGGCGTGGGCGGAGACGTTGACCGCGCCCTTGGTGGACTGGCCCTGGGCGGCGGTCTTCTCCTGCTCGGCGCTCGCCGCCAGGGAAGCGCCGAGCTGGACCTTGATGGTGATCTCGTAGCGGGGGGGATCGGAGCCCTTCACCCGCTTCTTCTGCACGTCGACGCCAGCGATCGCGTTGGCGGAGGTGGTGGTCTTGCCGCCCTTCGCCGAGGTGCTCTCCCGGGCGATCGCAGCGTTCAGCGTGGCCCCCGACTCGTCGACGGTGCCCGAGGCCTCCATGCGGCGCTTGATCTCGTCGTTGCCGATCAGGTCCTGGGCGTCCGCCGGTCGTGCCTTGTCCACCGGCTCCGTGACCGGCGTCGTCGTCGTCTGATCCGACGCGACCGCGAACTCGTAGCCCATGCCAACCTCCCCGCGGCCGGGAGGAGCCGGCCGTCGCGGTACAGGTAGGCCCTCGGCCTCGACGCTGATCCTGCATGATCATGCGAGGCGAGGCGATCGCCCTCCGACCGCACCCTTGCGTTGCCCCCAAACCGCGCCGGTCCTCGGCCGACAGTGTGCTAGGCACGGGGTGGCCGGTCGTGTCCGCGGCGCCACCGGCAGCGCGCGAGAGGCCAGATGTTCAAGTACAAGGCGGATATCTTCCCGATCACCCTCATCGTGGCCTCGTTCTGGCTCGATGTGGTGGTGTTCTTTGTCGCCCCGTGGTTCGTGGCCCTCCCGTGGGCGGTCGCCGGCCTGCTGCCGAAGGCGTGTATCTGCGCCTGGAACCACCATCATCAGCACGTGGCGACCTTCCGGCAGAAGTACCTGAACCGGGCGCTGGAGGTGGTGTACGCGCTGCAGACGGGCGCCCTGCCGATGGCCTGGGAGCTGCACCACAACGCCGGCCACCACGTGAACTACCTGGATCAGACCAAGGACGAGTCGCGGTGGAAGACCCTGTCCGGCCGCACGATGGGCTGGCTCGAGTACAGCTTCAGCGTCTGGGCCACGGCCTACCCGCGGATCTGGGCCAAGGCGAAGCAGTCGCACCCGAAGAAGCGCCAGCAGTTCGTGCTGTGGGGGATCATCACCCTGCTCGTCGTCGCGGCGTTCGTGGCCTGGAACCCGATCAACGCGCTGATCCTCTTCGTCGCCCCGATGGCCATCGGGCTGTTCGTCACCAGCTGGCACACCTACTACCACCACGCCGGGCTCGACTCCGACGACGAGTACGAGGCCACCTGGAACATCGTGCACACCGGCTACAACGTGCTCACCGGCAACCTGGGCTACCACACCGCCCACCACGTCCGCTGCACGGTGCACTGGTCCGAGCTGCCCGCGTTCCACGACACCATCGCCGACCGGATCCCGGCGCGCCTGTACCGCCGCCCCTGCTTCCCGTTCACCCTGCTGGGCAAGGCGAGCTACCCGCAGGGCCACCCCAAGGCCCAGCCCCAGGCGGTGGCCGCGAAGTGAGCGAGGGACGACGGTTCTCCGAGGCGAGCGAGCGCAACCGCCAGCCGATCCTGAACCACCTGCTGCGGGTCCTGCCGAGCTCCGGCCGAGTCATCGAGATCGCGTCGGGCACGGGCATGCACGCGTCCTGGTTCGCCCCGCGGCTCCCGGGGATCGCGTGGCAACCGACCGACTATGATGCGACGGCGCTGCAGAGCATCCGCGCCTGGCGGGACCACCTCACCAAGGACGGGGTGCCGCCCTTCGAGGAGCCCGTGCACCTCGACGTCACGACCGAGTGGCCGTTCGACGCGGCGGCGGCGGTCTACTGCGCGAACATGATCCACATCTCGCCGTGGGAGGCGACCCTGGGCCTGCTGGACGGCGCGTCGGCGGTGCTCGGCGCGGGGGGACCACTGGTGCTGTACGGCCCGTACCTGCAGGATGACGTCGAGACCGCCCCGTCGAACCTGCGCTTCGACGGCTGGCTCCGCGCGCGCGACCCCCGCTTCGGCATCCGTCGTCTGGAGACGGTGGCCGAGGAGGCGGGGGCGCGGGGGTTGGTCCTGGACGAGGTCGTCGAGATGCCGGCGAACAACCTGATCGTGGTGTTCCGGCGGGGGTGAGGGATGGCTGGCCGGCTGTGTCTACAGCCGAAACACGCCGTTGAAGTAGCCGTCCATGGTGAACAGCTCGGTCGCGGCGTTGGTCTCGGGGTCGACCGAGAGGACCTGGGAGCGGGCGCCACCGTCGATGGACTCGCCGATGATCAGCTTGCCATCGAGGGCGTTGGGGGTGAAGCCGATGCCGGAGAAGGGCACGCCGTCGACCTTCTCGCCGACCGGCGGGTCCTGGGTCAGGTCGAAGCGCCAGTAGGCGCCGATGTCCTCGCCCCAGAAGTCGAAGCTGGTGGGCTCGATGCCCTCGGGCAGGCGATCCTCGTAGAAGACCTTGGCGAAGGCGACGCCGGTGTCGGGCTCGGCGGCGAGGAGCTCGGTCAGGACCTCGCGGCCGTCGGTCACATCGACCACGTCCACCGACCAGTCGGCGTCGAAGGACGACGCGCCGGGTGAGACGCGCAGGAAGCAGTTTCGAGGCACCTCATCGGCCGAGGCGCCGCGGGCCCTGGCGAACATCTGGATCGAGTAGTTGCGCCCGTCGGACATGACGTAGCCGGTGCCGTCGGGGGCGAAGATCATGCGGCCGGCGTTGGGGCAGCGCTCGTCGGACAACACTGCGACGATCTCGGCCTGGTCGGGGTCGAGCACGGTCATCATGGTCTGGTGCAGGATCTGCCCCTGGGTCCAGTTGGCGTGGCGGCCGGGGATGTAGACCAGGCCATCGTGGGCGGTGGTGGTCCAGACCTCCGCGCTGAAGCCCTCGACCGGGAGCTGGGGCAGGTCCACCGTGCCGGTGATGGTCATGGCGCTGGGGTCCCAGATGATCGCCTGGGCCAGGGCGGTGTTGATCGAGACCGCCGTGTCGCTGTCGACCATGACGTTGCCGTAGTCGATGGCCTCCCAGCCGTACGCTGCGAAGCTGATCCTGCCGTCCTCGACCAGCGCGCCGTCGGCGCCGACCGCGTAGCGCACCCAGGTGGGCTCCTCGACGAGGCCCGTGTAGACGAAGCCGTCCTGGACCTCGAGGATGGCGTTGCCGGCCACCTCCAGGGCGGTCGCGTTGTCGAAGCTGCCGCCCAGCGCGTCCACGACCTGCACGTAGAGGGTGCGTCCGCTGTCGGTGATGACGATGCTCGACAGGGCGTAGCGGGCCGTGCTGTCCGTGTCGTCGGTGTGCACGTGCACGTCGGTGTCGGTGTCTCCGTCGGTGCAGGCGACGAGGGCGGTGGCGGCGCCGGTGGTGAGGACGCAGGCGAGGGCGAGGTGGTCGATCCGCATGGCGGGGCTCCTTGGGTCGAGGTAGGTGCCCTGCCTACCGTGGCTGAAAATGAAAATCAAAATCATTTTGAATCTCCTCGGGTTGTCGACCTCCGCCGCCGTCTTCGGGCCGGCGTCCGCGTGGGCGGCCGACGACGATGCCGATGACGACCTGATCGTCGACGTGGAGGGCGAGCAGGACCCTCACGCACGGCGCACCACCCCCGAGGCGGTGTCGGTGGTCGACATCACCGCGGCCCGCCGCGAGGGCGCCGATCTGGGGGAGGTCCTGGCGCGGTCGGAGGGCATGACCATCCAGCGCACCGGCGGCCTGGGCAGCGCGCAGCGGGTGACGCTGGATGGCCTGCGCGACGATCAGGTCCGGGTCTTCCTCGACGGTGTTCCCCTGGAGCGGACTGGACTGGGCACGACCCTGGCGGACATCCCGCTGGACCTGGTGGAGCGGGTGGAGGTCCACCACGGCGTCGTGCCCATCCGCCTCGGCGCCGACGCGCTGGGCGGGGCCATCGAGGTGATCTCGCCGGAGCCCCGGGAGGGGGTGCACGGTCGGGCGGCGCTGCAGGCAGGCTCGTGGGGCACCCTGCGGGCGTCGGGCGAGGTGCGCGCGCGGACCCGAACGGGGCTCACGGTCCTGGGCGGCGCGTTCCACGATCAGGCCGACAACGACTGGCCCATCGACGTGCAGGTGGCGGACCTGTCCGGCGCGCTCGCCGATGTGACCTTGCGCAGGAAGAACGCGGCCTATCGGGGCTCCGGCGCCCGCCTGGGCCTGCGGGCGGACGGGGTGCGGTGGGCCGACCGCGCCTCGCTGACCCTGATGGCGTCGGACACCTGGAAGGAGGTGCCCCACAACCAGGTCATGACCGTGCCCTACGGCGAGGTGGCCTACGGGCGGCAGGCGCTCGGCGCGACGGGCCGCTGGGCGCGCTTCATCGGCGACGTGCACGTGGACGCGGTCGCCGCGGTGAGCCTGCGTCGGACGCGTCTGCTGGACACGGCCGACGTGGTGTACGACTGGGAAGGCGAGGTGATCCGGGAGCGCCAGACGCCGGGCGAGCTCGACGGGGAGCCCCACGACCGCGTGACCGACCAGCGCAGCGTGTACGTGCGCACGGCGCTCTCGTGGCAGGCGCACCCCCGCCACCGCGTCGATCTGGTCCTGGCGCCGGTCCACGACCACCGCACCGGCGACGAGCGGGAGCAGCGCGAGGGCGACCGCGATCCGCTGGAGGTGGACCAGGACCGGGCGCAGCTGGTCTCCGGACTGTCGTGGACCGCGGACGTCGGCGAGCGGACCCAGGTGGTGAGCTTTGCCAAGATGTACGCCTACAAGGCGGATCTCTACGGCACGACCGCGTTCGACTACGAGCCCCGGCGCATCACCCAGGACCACCTCTCGGGCGGAGCGGGGGCGGCGCTCCGGGTGCGCCTCGGCGATCGCCTGTTCGCAAAGGGCAGCTTCGAGCGTGCCACCCGCCTGCCTGGCCCGGACGAGGTGTTCGGGGACGGCGTATTGGTCCAGTCGAACCTGGAGCTGCGCCCCGAGACCAGCGTGAACGGCAACGTGGGCCTGCAGTGGGTCGCGGCGGACACGCCGATCGGTGGGGTGGACCTGTCGACCCGGGCGCTGGTGCGGCGGTCCGACGACCTCATCGTGCTGATGAGCCAGGACATCACGCAGCAGTGGGAGAACGTGGCCCGGGCGCAGGCGCTGGGAGTGCAGGGGGCGGCGAGCTGGACCGAGCCGTCGGACCACCTGCACCTCTCTGGCGCGCTCACCTGGCTCGACCTGCGGAACACGGCCAAGGAAGGAACCTTTGCGCTGTATGCGGGCGACCGGGTGCCCAACGTGCCCTGGCTCACCGGTGCCGGTCGCGTGCGCCTGTCCGCCACCCCGTCGCCGGCCTGGCTGGACCGGCTGTCCGCCACCTGGAGCGTGCGCCACGTGCATCGCTACTTCCGCAGCTGGGAGAGCGCCGGCGCGACGTCCAGCAAGCAGGTGATCCCGCCACAGACGGTGCAGTCGGTCGGGGTGTCGGCGACGATCCTGCCCCGCGCCGAGCACGAGATCACCGCGACCGCCGAGCTGTTCAACCTGCTCGACGCCAACACCTACGACGTCTTCGGCGTGCAGCGTCCCGGCCGCACGCTCTCCTTTCGCCTCTCGACCGCATGGTGAACCGGATGCCTCCTGGCAAGAAGCCCCGTGGCAAGCACCCTCTCGACCGCCGAACCCTGGCCCTGGTGTGGGACGTGCACACCGCGTCCGGCGTGTTCGCCGCCCCCTTTCTGCTCATCATCCTGGTGACCGGGCTGTTCATGCCGGTGCACGAGGAGTTCCTCACCTGGTCGCACCCCGCAGCCCGCGCGGGCGCATCCGGTCCGGGGCTCGAGCACGTGCTGGACCGGATCGGCGAGCAGCCCCTGGACGCGATCGAGCTGCACCTGACCGAGCCCGCCGGCGGCCTCGTGGAGCTGACCCTCGTGGAGGACGAGTCCGGGGAAGAGCACGTCGAACGCACTGTCTGGGCTGACGGCGCCACGGGCGAGCTGCACCCACAGCACTCCCACCTGGTCTACGACATCTACCTGCTGCACTTCTTCTATCAGGTGCCCTACGGCATCTACGTCGCGGGGCTGGTCGGGCTGGTGCTCTCGCTCTCCCTGTTCTCGGGCCTGCTGGTGCACCTGCGCGACGTGGTCGCCCGCTTCGGTCGCCTGCGTCGCCAGCCGATCCGCGCCTTCTTCGCCGACTCCCACACGCTGATCGGGACGGTGCTCCTGGTGCCGATCCTCGTCATCGCGGTCACCGGCGCGATGCTGGGGCTGGCCCAGCCGTTGGCGCTCTCCCACGCGTACACGACGTTCGACGGGGACATCGCCGAGACCACCCGCCAGATGGGCTACGACGTGCCCAAGGTGGAGGGGGCGTCGGTCGCCGGCGCTCGGGTGGACGTAGCGGGGGTGATCGCGGCTGCGCAGGAGGCGATGCCCGGCCTCGACGTGCACTGGATCAAGCTGACCCATCCCGGCGCAGACGACGCGAGCCTGTACGTGTACGGCCACGCCGGCTTCCCGCGCCTCACCCAGGTGGTGCACCTGCGGGCGAGCGACCTGCGGCCGACGAACTATTCCTGGCCCCAGAACGCTACTCCCGCGGAGACGGTGAACCGGTGGGGGCGGGCGCTGCACTTCGGCGACTGGGGCGGCGTGGTCGTGCGCCTGCTCTACGTCGGGCTCGCCCTCGGCAGCGTCGTGCTGACCGTGCTGGGCGTCGTGCTGTGGCGGCGACGGAACTCGAAGGGCTGGTTCCCGCGCGCCGTCGAGGTCCTGACGATCGGCTCGTCGGCGGGGCTGTTCGCGGCCATGAGCGTCGCGGTCGCCGCCTCGCAGGCGCTCGGTCTGCTCGATGTCGACACCCAGCTCGCCCAGACGACCGTGCTCTTCGTCTGCTGGGGGCTCGCCTACGGGCTCGCCGCGCTGCTGCCGGTGCGCCGGTCGCTCGGTGCGCTGCTCGCCGTGGCCGCCCTGGCGCTCGCCGTGGCCGCGGTCGTCAGCCTGGGCTTCGCGGCCACGTCCTCCCTCGCCGTGCTCGCCCAGGGCCGCGTCGAGGTGCTCGCGGTCGACCTCGGGCTCCTGCTCGCGGCGCTCGCCAGCGGCGCGGGCGGGGTGTGGGCGCTCCTGCCGGATCTTCGTGGACTCGCGGCGTTCAACGCGGTCTCTGCCCCGGCGGCCGCGGGCGGTGAGGCATGAGCTGGCGAGGCAAGGACCACGGCTGGCTGCGGACCTCGGTCGCCGTCCTGGGCAGCGTGCCGCTCACCGTCGTGGGCGGGCTGGTCATCGGTCGCTGGCTGCCGGTCGGAGCAGACTGGGCGTTCGCGTTGGGCTATCTCGGTCCATTCCTCGCGTGGCCGCTGGTGTTCCTGGGGCTGATCCGCGCCCGCACCGGGCTGCATGCGCTCGCCTGGTGCGGGCTCTTCCTGCTCTTCGGCCTCGTGCTGGTCCTCGCCTGAGCTACTCGACGAAGGGGTCGGAGAAGGCGGGATTCTCGAGGAAGGTCGGGTCGGTCAGGCTCTCCAGGAAGCGGACCAGGTCGTCGCGCTCCTGAGGGGACAGGCCGAGGCGGCGGGGCTGGCCGTTGGCGTCGCGCAGGCGGGGGTCGAGGTTGGGGTGGGGGGCTAGGGTGACGGTGATCGGGTGACGGGCTAGGGTGAGGCCCAGGATTCGGGCTCGGCGTCGACCTCCGTCGCGTCGCCGCCCACCCGCATCGGATGCGGCGTCGTCAAGGGGCCCCCTCACGTGGTCACCACC
>CALATR010001263.1 GCA_937891875.1 uncultured Pseudomonadota bacterium
GCGAGCGCCCGCCGCTATGACCACGCGGGCGAGGATCGCCTGACCGGCGTGCAGTTCGAGCCGGGAGGGCTCGGTGCCTTCTGCGCGGACGTGCGCACATTCGCAGATCAGGCAGATCGGTGCTTTGCAAGCACAGTGTGGGGCGATCCGTCCCCGGTGGTGCGGGCCGGCGCGGTCGTGGAGCGACTCCTCGGTCTGCTGGAGCCGGACCCGGATACGGACGCCCTCGTGCGCGCGCTCCTCGCCGCCCCCCGGGTCGACGTGGCCGCCGATCGACTCGGCACCACCAGCCGCACGCTCCGGCGCCACGCCCTGCGCCGCGTCGGGCTCTCCCCGAAGCACATCCAGCGGATCGGTCGGTTCGATCGGGCGCGTACCCTGCGCGATCGAGGGCGGGACCTCGCCGAGGTGGCCGTGCTCGCCGGGTTTGCCGACCAGGCCCACCTCTGTCGGGAGTGGCGCGCGCTCGCCGGCGTGAGCCCCACCGGGCGGTGAGCGCACCCTGTCCGATCTGTTCAAGACCGGGCGTCGCGCGCGGGTGAAGCCTGGTCAGGAGGACCCCATGCAGACCCAGTGCATTCGCATTCCGCTCCGCCCCGAGCACGCCGAGACCTTCATCGCGTTCGCCCGCTCGCTCGCGGAGGACCCGCGCACGCTCGCCGAGGTGCTGTTCGAGGAGGACATGCACACGGAGCTCGTGTTCATCGACCGCACGCCAGACGAGCTGGCCGTCGTCTTGTTCACCCGGGCTCCGGATCTCGCGGCCGCCCACGCCGTGCTCGAGCGCTCGGAGCACCCCGTGCAGATCCGCATGCGGGCGCTGTCGGCCCAGGCGTTCGATCTGTCCGATGCGCGGGTCCTGGACGTCGTCATCGACTACGACCGGCTCCGCGATGGTCCGCCGCGCTGACGCTCGCCCGCATCGCAGCAGGATCGGAGAAGCCTCCTACGCCCCCCGCGCTACCCTGCCCCCATAGGAGGCCCGCGTGTCCGACAAGCCGAAGCTCCTCGCCGGGGGGAACCCCCAGATCCCCAAGGGTGACGGCCGCGAGGTCGTGCAGGCGTACCTCGATGCGCTGCCGGGGTGGAAGCAGGACGTGGGCAGGCGCATCGACGCCGTGGTGTTGGGGCACGTCCCGGACGCGGCCCAGGCGGTTCGCTGGAACACGCCCTTCTATGGAGTCGAGGGACAAGGCTGGTTTCTCGGCTTTCACTGCCTGACGAAGTACATCAAGGTGACCTTCCTCAACGGGGAGTCCCTGACCCCGATGCCGCCGGTGGACGCGGCCGCGAAGGGCGCCCGCTACTGGCACGTCACCGACGCCGAGGACACCGACTGGGACCAGTTCGCCGACTGGGTGAAGCAGGCGGCGACCCACCCCGGGGAGGCGATCTTCTGAGCGAGGTCGGGCTGCCGCTGGACGAGCTCCCCTCCAAGCGGGTCGTTCCGCGGGTGGACGGGCTGGAGGTGCGGCTGGCGCGGCGGTCGTGGACGGTGGCAGCCCTGTTCTTCGTGGGGGTCGCCCTGCTGACGACCGCCGCCACCCTGGCGCAGTTCCCCGTGGCCGAGCCCCCGCTTTCGATCCTGTCCAGCGCCGCCCTGTTCGTGCTGGCGCTCGCTGCCATCGGGCTGGCGATCGCCCGGGCCTCGCAGCTCAAGAAGCACGCGCCGCCGGTCCTGCTCCTGACGGCGCCTTCTCTGCGCCTCGATGATCGGGCGATCCCCTGGGAGACCGTTCGCGACGCCCACGTCATCGCACGGCGTGGCTGGTGCCGTCTGGACCTCGAGGTTGCTCCGGTCGGCGAGGGCGCTGTCGGCGAGCAGGTCCGCATCCCCGACCTGACCCGCCGGGAGGCCGACTGGCTCTACAACCTCGTGCTCGCCCAGCGGCTCCAGATCCGGACGAGCACCCAGGCGACGAGTGAGGCGGACCGGGAGGCGGTGGAGGGGCTCGTCGGGAAGGGGAGGGGGTGAGCGGCTCGCGAAGGGGCACGGCCGGGACGGGCGCTGACATCACCTGACATCGCACCTCCGAAACGGGTTCCTGGGTACTGGAATCACCTCGGGCAAACGCGGAGGAATCATGAATCGTACCCGAGCGTCGTCGGCGCCGGCGCGGCTGTCGTCTCCCCCAGCCCAGGTGGCCCCGACCCAGCCCCAGCCCTCGAACAGCGCGCTCCAGGAACAGGTGGCACCCGAGCCCGAGGGCCCCTCGGTGCTGGAGGCGTTCTCCAAGCTGGAGGTGTCGAGCGAGGCGAGCTCCAGCGTCGGTGAGCAGGACGCGGTGACCCCTCGGCCGTGGCTGAACAACAACAACTACGACGATCGCGGCCAGTACGTCGGTCCGCACGCGCAGTCCGGCCAGGCGGCGTTGGACCCGGACAACAACAACGCCATCCAGCTCCTCGAGCCCGAAGAGAGACGCTTCAAGGCCCCGAATCGCCTCGGGCCCGAGCACCGGGAGCGCCTGGACAAGGCGGCGTACGTGCCCCAGGGCTGCACGGGCCTGTTCGAGCTGGGTCCCGACGAGAAGCTGGACGTGGCCAGCGGCAACTTCCTGGCGTGCATGGGGCTCACCCTGGAGCGCAGCCACGACCAGGGCAAGACCGCGAGCTTCACCCACTTAGACCACTTCGACGACCCGCGGAGGGAGGAGGATCTGCGGAAGCTGATCGACTCGGTCGATCAAGGGAGCGGCAACACGCGGGCGTCGCTGTATGGGTCGAAGCAGGAGATCGACCCCAAGAGCTCGCCCCACGACAAGATCCTCGAGCTCCTGAAGGAGCGAGGGATCACGCCGGACGAGATCCGCGGGGACGACCTTCCGAGCCTGATGGTGGGCCTGTCAGGCAAGGCACCGCCGGAGCACGTGGGCGCGCCCGTGGAAGGTGAGTTCGGCAGCAAGGTCAATCGCGACCTCGGACGGCGCGAGCTGAGCATGTTCTACGACAACCCGCACGCGGACCAGCACCATCGGTTCATCACTGGCATGGGTGAGCTGGTTGGCGGGCGAGACGCCGTGATCCGGGAGGAGAGCCCGAAGGAGGAGGACGAGGAGGAAGTGCTGCGGCTGTACGACGAAGCGGACAAGAACAACGGCACCTTCCCGAAGGTCTGGGGCCCCGAGAACAAAGACCCTTGGAAGCGGCCGAATCAGGAGTGAGTGCGCCGCCGTCTCCATCCGATCAGCAGCACCAGCGCGGCCACCCAGGGCAGGGGACTCAGCTCCATGCCCTGCAGGGCGGGCGGGTAGAGGGTGAGGTTCTCATCCGGCCGTGCAAACGCCCTACCCCAACACCTCGATCACCGCGTCCGTCGCTGCCGCGGTGCCGAGCGACCCGCCGAGCTCCCGCGTGACCGCACCGCTCGCCAGGACGTCCTGCACCGCCTTCTGGATCCGCTGCTCCAGCTCGGGGTGGCCCAGGTAGGTGAGCATCATGCCCGCCGAGAGGATCGCCGCGAGGGGGTTCGCCAGGTCCTTGCCTGCGATGTCGGGGGCGCTGCCGTGCACGGGCTCGAAGAGGCCGACCTTGCCGGGGTGCAGGTTGCCGCTCGCCGCGAGGCCGATGCCGCCCTGGAGCTGGGCGCCGAGGTCGGTGACGATGTCGCCGAAGAGGTTGTTGGTGACGATGACGTCGAAGCGCTCGGGCTTGCGGACCAGCTCCATGCACAGGACGTCGACGTAGAGATGGAGGGCCTCGATCGCCGGGTATTCGGCGGCGACCGCCTTGAACACGCGCTGCCAGAGGTCGTGGCCGTGGCGCATGGCGTTGGACTTGTCGGACATGCAGACGCTGGGGCGGCCGTGGCGGTCGGCGTACTCGAAGGCGGCGCGGATGATGCGCTCGACGCCCTTGCGGGTGTTCAGCTCGGCCTCGATGGCCACCTCGTCCGGGGTGTCCTTCTTGAACTGCCCGCCGATGCCCGTGTAGAGCCCCTCCGTGTTCTCGCGGAAGACGACCATGTCGATGTCGTCGGGGCCCTTGTCCTTGAGCGGGGTGTAGCGGGGGTCGAGCAGGCGGACCGGGCGCAGGTTGATGAACAGGTCCAGCTCGAAGCGGGCGCCCAGCAAGATGTCGCGGGCGTGGATGTTGCTGGGCACGCGGGGATCGCCGAGGGCACCCATCATCACCGCACCGAACTCGCCGCTGTTCCAGCGCGCCATCACGTCGGCGGGCATGGTGGTGCCGTCGCGCAGGTAGCGGTCGGCGCCGAGGTCGAAGTGCTCGTAGGTGAGGTCGAGGCCGGCCTGGGCGGCGAGGTGGTCGATGACGCGCACGGCGGCGGGCACGACCTCCTGGCCGATGCCGTCTCCGGGGACCAGGGCGATGCGATGGGCGGTCATGGGAGCTCCGGGAAGGGCTCGCTCCTATTCGAAGCGCTCCCCCGCGTCCGCCGCGCTCGGGCGGGCACCGGGACTCGGGAGGTCAGCCCAGCATTCTCGCGGACAGGCCACCCTGGGGGACCCAGCGGCGGAGCGCCGGGCCGAGCATGAGGGGCTTGGCTTGCAGGGCGGCCGGGCTGATGCTCCCGGTCAGCAGGCAGGCGATACGGATCTCCTCGATGATCTGCTTTGCAGCGTCACTCGCAGCCGATCGTCCCCCCTCGTTCCAGGCCATCAGGAAGGGGCGCGCCATGCCGCCCGCCGTCGCGCCCAGGGCGATCGCGCGGGCGATGTCGAGGCCGGTCTTCACCCCGCCGGTCGCGATGATGTCCAGGCCGAGCCCGTCCAGCTGGGCCACGCTGCCCGCGGTCGGGATCCCCCAGTCCCAGAAGAGCTCGCCCAGCTCACGGGTGCGGGCCCGGGCGCGCAGGGTCTCGACGCCTACCCACGACGTGCCGCCCGCGCCGGAGACGTCGACCGTGCCGATGCCGGCAGCCGCCAGGCGCTCGCCCACGCTGCGGGACATGCCGCACCCGGTCTCCTTGGCGATCACCGGTACGTCGAGCTCCTCCCGCAGGCGGCGCAGGGTGTCGAGGCCCCCGCGGAAGTCGTCGTCGCCCTCGGGCTGCACGACCTCCTGGGCGGGGTTGAGGTGCACGCACAGGGCGTCGCAGCCGGCGATGCCCACCATGTCAGCGAGGGCCTGGCTCGACGCCTCGCGGGCCTGGACCACGCCGATGTTGCCGAAAATCACGGCGCTGGGGGCGACATCGCGGACCATGTACCCGAGCCGCACCCCCTCGGTGAGCAGCGGTCGCATCGAGCCGAACCCGAACGCGAGCCCGTGCTCCTCCGCCACGCTGGCGAGGTCGCGGTTGACCTTCTCCGCGCGCTCGAGCCCGCCGGTCATCGCGGCGATGACCACCGGCGCGCGGAGCATGCGCCCGGCGAGGGTGGTCGTGAGGTCGATGTCGTCGACCGCCAGCTCGGGCAGGGAGTCGTGGATGAGCTGCACCTGCTCGAGCAGGTTGGTCTTGCCCTGGAAGGCGACATCGTCGGTCGCGCACAGGTCCAGGTGGTCGGCCTTGCGGGAGGCGTGGTCGCTCATGGTGACTCCGTGTCGTCCCGAGGTAGTCCCCGGCCGGGGGGTCGGCGAGCGCGAGGCGCGAAGGGGTGAGCCGGGGGACCGGTGGTGAGGGCGCGGGACGTCGGATCAGCAGGCCGAGGTCCGGGGAAGGCCGTGGCGGCACTCGGCACAGAGGCACAGAGGCACCGAGGAATCCGCAGAGGAACCGCGCGATCCGGTTCCTCTAAACAAAAGGTGCATCCAAAGTAATCACGCGACGGGCGGGCGCCGGCCCGATGTGAATGGGTGCTCTGCGCGCGTCGAGCCGCACCCTCACCACGAAGGCACGGAGGCACCGAGGGCCACGGAGAGGGGAAGCCA
>CALATR010001264.1 GCA_937891875.1 uncultured Pseudomonadota bacterium
CCCCGCCGTTACGTCCTCCCCGACAATCGTGTCGTTGACTCGAACGGGGCAGACTGGGGCATCGAGAACACCGGGGACGGCATCATCATGGAGAAGGTCGCGCTCGCCATGTGCGATGACTTCACCGTCGGTGACGCCATCAACTTCTTCACGATTCATGAAGCGCCGTATCGTCCTTTTGTGACGTATCAGGCCCGCTGTGCCATCCGCGGGCCACTCGTTTCGGCGCCTCCGACCACAGTTCGGACGGGTCGGCTCGATTCCTTCGAGTCGGAACGTCCGCCAGGGGAACGTCCAAACGGCCGCGTAGGCGGTCGGATGAAGACGCGACCCGACACCAAGAGGCAGAACCCAATCGGTCCGCGCGGGTTCGGGATTCGTCCCGCAGAGACCAACAACGACGAGGGCTAAACAGCGATGGAATACCATACCCCTGGCGTCTACATCCGTGAGGTCGACTCCGGTCCCAAGCCGATCAGCGGCGTTGCGACCAGTGTCCCCGGCTTCCTCGGACTGTTCCAGTTCGAGCCGCCCACCGATGCGGTGGCCATCACCGGTACCGACGGCACCCGCACCGTGCGCGGCAAGGTCGTCCCCCAGCTCGTGGACACCTCCGGCAAGGTCGCCGGCAACTCCGACGATGCTGTGACCGCCCTCACCACGGCCTTCAACCTGAAGCGCTCCGCGGTGAAGGACGTGAAGAAGCTGCTCGAGCTGAACGGCCACAAGCCCAGCATCGGCAAGGGTGGCAAGGGCATGACCAAGATCACGGTGGGCAAGGAGTCCGTCGAGGTCAACGAGGAAGTGCTCGACGCGGCCGGCAAGGTCGTGACCGAGGATGACGCGGCGGTCGAGGATCTCCTCAACACCGTCGGCGCCACCTTCGCCATCGACAAGCCGGCTCCGAAGACCGCGAAGGAGTTCCTCGAGGTCTACGGCTACAGCTTCGAGGGTGCCCAGGGCACCGCGATGATGAGCGAGTACTCGGTCCCGCCGTTCCCGGTGACCAACAAGTCCGAGTTCTTCCGCTGGCTGCAGAGCTACTTCGCCGAGTACCTGTGCGCGACCCGCTCCATCGTGGACCTGGTCGGCCAGGACATCGACGATCCGGACGACGCCGCCGACGCGGTCTTCGAGGCCCTCGGCTCCGACGACGCGCTCAAGGAGGAGTTCCGCTCCTGGCTGTCCCAGCCCTCCGTCTTCAACTTCGTCGCCGCCGTCAACGGCTTCTACGACAACGGTGGCGGCAAGGCCTACGTCTACCTGATGGGCGTCCAGGACCTCGAGTGCTCCGTCCGTGAGAACCAGGCCGACAAGCTGGGTCTCTACGCGTTCGACGACGTCGACGACATGGCGCTGCACGTCTCCCCGGGCCTGACCTTCCAGCAGCAGAAGGAGACCCTGGAGCACTGCGAGACCCGCAAGGATCGCTTCGCCATCCTCGACGGCCCGATCGTCAGCATGGGCGACATGGACATCCCGGCGTCCGACAAGGGCTACGGCGCGATGTACGTGCCCTGGCTGCGCGTCACCAAGCCCAGCTGGTTCAACGGCGACCAGGATCACATCAACGTGACCGGCCCGCTGCGCCGCAAGCTGATCAAGACGGCCCGCAACGAGCTGTACGTCCCGCCCTCCGGCCACATCTGTGGCGTGTTCGCCCGCGTCGACACCGACCGCGGCGTGCACAAGGCCCCGGCCAACGAGGTCGTGATGGGCATCACGGGCCTGTCCCAGAACATCAACCGGATCGAGCAGGGTCAGTACAACGACCGTGGCATCAACGTCATCCGCATCTTCAAGGACCGGGGCATCCGGGTCTGGGGTGCGCGTACGCTGGCCACCAAGTCCGACCCCAGCTGGAAGTACATCAACGTCCGCCGCCTGTTCATCTTCATCGAGCAGTCCATCATGCTCGGCTCCCAGTGGGCGGTCTTCGAGCCGAACGACCAGGCCCTGTGGAAGAAGCTGACCCGCGACGTCCGCGCCTTCCTCTCCCGCGTGCACCGCTCGGGCGCGCTCTTCGGCGCCACCGCCGAGGAGGCGTTCTACGTCAAGTGCGACGAGGAGACGAACCCCCGCTTCCTCATCGACGCGGGCCAGGTCAACGTCCAGATCGGCGTCTGCCCCGTGAAGCCGGCCGAGTTCGTGATCTTCTCGATCGGTCAGTGGGACGGCGGCGCGCTCATCGACGAGTAGCCAGCCCCCGGCCCGCCGGAGACCTTCGGGTCGCCGGTGGGCCCCGCCCCGTCGGCGGCGCTCTGGCGTCGACGGGTTCTTTCCTTCGAACCTGATTTATCTGCGCTGATTCGATCTGGCCCACGAGGGCAAGCCCTGGAGAGCCCCTTCCATGGAACTCAAGACTGAGTACGAGTTCGTCCTTCCCGTCGGGTATGTCGACAACGACGGCAACGTCCACCGCGAAGGCGTCATGCGCCTCGCCAACGCCAAGGACGAGATCGTCCCGCTGAACGACCTTCGCGTCCAGCGCAACCGCGCGTACCTCATCATCGTGCTGCTCTCGCGCGTCATCAAGCGCATCGGCACGCTCAACGACGTCAACACCGGCATCATCGAGAACCTCTTCGCGGCGGACCTGCGCTTCCTCGAGGAGATGTACAATCGCATCAACGAAGATGAGGCGACGGTCCGCGTGACCTGCCCCGAGTGTGGCCACGTCTTCGAGAAGGAGTTTGGTCGCCTGGGGGAATAGTCAGCTACCCCCTGGAGAAC
>CALATR010001265.1 GCA_937891875.1 uncultured Pseudomonadota bacterium
ACCATGTCCTGGCCGATAATCCAGATCTGGAGCCGATCTTCCGGGTCATCACTCGCGCCGGCCACTGGGTCGCCGATCCCATCGTGCGCAACCTGGGCACGGTCGGCGGCTCACTGGTGCACGCGGATCCGCGCGGTGACTGGGCCACGGTGATGCTCGCGCTCGACGCGGAGCTGGTCATCCGCTCCCAGGAGGACGGCGAGCGCCGGGTCAAGATGACCGACTTCCTCCAGGCGATGTTCACCACCGACATCGAGCCCGAGGAGCTGCTCACCGAGATCCGCATCAAGAAGCCGAGCGGACGCACAGGCGGCACCTACGTCAAGCTCGAGCGGCGGATCGGCGACTACGCCACCGCGGCCGCGGCCATCCACCTCGAGCTCGCCGGAGACGGCAGCATCGCCAACGCCGGCGTCGGCCTCACCGCCGTCGCTCCGACCAACATCAAGGTCCCCTCCGCCGAGCAGATGCTCATCGGCCAGCAGCCGTCCGCCGGTCTCTTCGACCAGGTCGCCGACGCCTGCGCCGCCGCGTGCAACCCCGAGTCCGACATCCGCGGATCGGCCGCCTACAAGCGCGCCGTCGTCCGTACCTTCGTCCGCCGCGGCCTCGACGAGGCCCTCGCCCACGCCCAGGCGTAGGAGGAATCATGGAAGTCACCATCACCGTGAACGGCACCGAGTACAGCCGGGACATCGAGCCCCGGACGCTGCTGGTCCACTTCATCCGCGAGCACATCAACCTGACCGGGACCCACATCGGGTGCGACACGACCAACTGCGGCGCGTGCACGGTGCACGTCGACGGCACGCCCATCAAGTCGTGCACCTACCTGGCGGTCCAGGCCAACGGGAAGAGCGTGCTGACCGTCGAGGGCCTCAAGCAGGGGGGCAAGCTGGACCCCGTCCAGGAGGCCTTCCACGAGGAACACGGCCTGCAGTGCGGCTACTGCACCCCCGGCATGATGCTGGTCATCAAGGATCTGCTGAAGAAGAACCCCGATCCGACGGAAGAAGACATTCGCTGGGCCATCTCCGGCAATCTCTGCCGCTGCACCGGCTACCAGAACATCGTCAAGGCGGCCCTGTCCGCCGCAGCCAAGCAGCGCGAAAGCGCTGCGGCCAAGTAGGAGGATCCGATGGGACGCATTCGTGGCATCGGCCACTCCGTCAAGCGCCTCGAGGACAACCGCTTCATCCAGGGGCGGGGCAACTACGTCGATGACGTGAAGCTCCCCGGGATGCTGCACATGGTCATCGGCCGCAGCCCGGTCGCGCACGCCCGCATCCTGTCCATCGACACGTCCGAGGCCATGAAGGTGCCGGGCGTGATCGCGGTGGTCACGGGCGAGATGCTGGCCGAGCACAACCTCGCGTGGATGCCGACCCTGTCCTACGACACCCAGGCGGTGCTCGCGACGGACAAGGTCCGCTTCCAGGGCCAGGAGGTCTTCGCCGTCATCGCCGAGTCGGCCTACATCGCCGCCGACGCCGCCGGACTCGTCGACGTCGACTACGAGATCCTGCCCGCGGTCACCACGCCCCAGCAGGCGAAGGAGCCGGGCGCTCCGGTCATCCGCGACGAGAAGGAAGGCCAGACCGACAACCACGCCTACTTCTGGGACACCGGAGACAAGGACGGGGTCGAGGCGGTCTTTGCCAAGGCCGCCCACGTCATCGAGCTCGACACCCACTACCCGCGGGTGCACCCGAGCCCGCTCGAGACCTGCGGCATCGTCGCCCACGTCGACAGCGCCACCCGCAAGGCCACCTTGTGGATGACCAGCCAGGCGCCGCACGCGCACCGGACGGTCTTCGCCCTGGTCGCCGGTCTGCCCGAGCAGAACATCCGCGTCATCTCGCCGGACATCGGCGGCGGCTTCGGCAACAAGGTCCCGGTCTACCCGGGCTACGTCGTCGCGACCGCGGCGTCGCTCCTGCTCGACAAGCCCGTGAAGTGGATCGAGAGCCGCACCGAGAACCTGATGTCCACCGGCTTTGCCCGCGACTACCACATGTCCGGCAAGCTGGCCCTGGACGAGAACGGCAAGATGCTCGGCCTGCGGGTCGACATCCTCGGCGATCACGGCGCCTTCTTCTCGGATGCCCAGCCAACCAAGTTCAAGGCGGGCCTGGTCCACACCTGCACCGGCTCGTACGACATCCCGGTCACCTACGTCAGCGCCGAGGGGCAGTACACCAACAAGGCCCCGGGCGGCGTCGCCTACCGCTGCTCCTTCCGGATCACCGAGGCCAGCTTCATCATCGAGCGCCTCGTGCAGACGGCGGCGTATGAGCTGGGCATCGAGCCCGCGGAGCTGCGCCGCCGCAACTTCGTGCAGCCCGAGCAGTTCCCGTACCGCACGTCGACCGGGTTCGAGTACGACTCCGGCGACTACGAGAAGGCGCTGGACCTGGCCATGGACATGGTCGGCTACGCGGACTTCCGCAAGCAGCAGGCCGAGCTGCGCGCTCAGGGCCGGCTCATCGGCATCGGGCTCGCGAGCTTCACCGAGGCCGTCGGTGCCGGTCCGGCCAAGGACTACGACATCCTGGGCCTGAAGATGTTCGACAGCGCCGAGCTGCGGATCCACCCGACCGGCAAGGCGATCCTGAAGCTGGGCGTGCAGACCCAGGGTCAGGGCCACGAGACCACCTTCGCCCAGATCGTCAGCTCCCAGCTGGGCATCCAGCCCGAGGACATCGCGGTCGTTCACGGCGACACCGACAACACGCCGTACGGCCTGGGCACCTACGCCAGCCGCTCGACCCCGGTCGGTGGTGCGGCCACGGCGGTGATCGCGCGAAACCTGCGCAAGAAGGCGAAGAAGATCGCGGCCCACATCCTGGAGGCGTCGGAGGACGACCTGGTCTGGGACGAGGATCGCTTCACGGTCAAGGGCACCGACAAGACGGCCACCATCCAGGACATCGCGTTCGCGGCGTACACGAACCACCCGGAGGGCCTGTCCGCGGGCCTCGAGGGCGTCGAGTACTACAACCCGCCGAACCTGACCTTCCCCTTCGGCAGCTACGTCGTGGTGGTCGAGGTGGACCCCGCCACCGGCGAGTGGAAGGTGCTGCGCATGGTCGCGGTCGACGACTGCGGCGTGCGCATCAACCCGATGATCGTCGACGGGCAGATCCACGGCGGCCTGACCGAGGGGTTCGCCATGGCGGCCATGCAGCTCATCACCTTCGACAGTGACGGCAACTGCATCGGCGGCAACTTCATGGACTACCTCCTGCCGACCGCGTGGGAGACGCCCAACTTCGAGCTGGGCGAGACCGTGACGCCCTCACCACACCACCCCATCGGCGCGAAGGGCGTCGGGGAGTCGCCGACCGTCGGCTCGCCCGCGGCCTATGTCAACGCTGTTGTCGACGCGCTGGCCCACCTGGGCGTGCGCAACATCGACATGCCGGTGACCTCGGCCAAGGTGTGGGACGCGATTCAGTCGGCGAAGGGGAACTGACGTGCGCGACGTGATGGAGCGCGAGCTGACGCTGACCCGGGGGCGCAAGCCCTACGCCCGGGTCACCGTCACCTGGTCCGACGGACTCACCTCCGGGAAGGTCGGCAACCAGGCCATCGTCGAGCCAGACGGCGCCATGACCGGCTGGATCGGCGGGGCGTGCTCGCGAGAGCAGGTTCTCCGTCACTGTCGCGAAGCGCTGGTTGCCGGCGTTCCACGCGTGCTCTGCCTCGGTGAGGCCAAGCTCTTCGCGCTGGGCGCCGACGGCCGCGTGCACGAGCCCATCACCTGTGCCTCGGAGGGCGCCTTGGAGCTGTTCATCGAGCCCAGGCTGCCCCGCACCCAGCTGGTCGTCATCGGGGACGCGCCCGTCGCCCGGACGCTGTGCCAGCTGGGGCGCGCCATGCAGTACGACGTGCTGGCCGTGCTGCTGGAAGAGGGTGATCGCCCCGACGCCCACGACGTCGTCCGCGAGCTGTCGCCGGACGCTCTGAAGGCGGCAGGCGTTGACGAGACCAGCTTCGTCGTGGTAGCCACCATGGGCCAGTACGACGAGGACGCCGTCTACGCCGCGCTGAAGACCAAGGCGCCGTACGTGGCCCTGGTCGCCTCCAAGCGTCGTGGGGAGTCCATCCGCCTCTCTCTGGGTGAGCGCGACCTCTGCGGGGGGCGCCTGGGCAAGCTGCGTGCCCCCGCCGGTCTCGACCTGGGGCCCATCCCCCACGAGGAGATCGCAGTGGCCGTGCTGGCCGAGATCGTCCGCGAGAAGGCCGCGGGCATGGGCCGCCCGAAGGTCCAGCTGGAGCCGCGCGAGGAGAAGCTCGACCCCGTCTGCGGCATGACGGTGGACGTGCAGAACGCCCGCTTCCGCTTCGAGCACGACGGCCAGGAGTACGTCTTCTGCTGCGCCGGGTGCCGGGACCGGTTCAGCAAGGACCCGGCGGTGTGGTTGCGGGAGGCGGGGTAGGGCGGCCGATCGCAGGAAACGTCAAGGCGCCTCGACTCTCCCACGCTACCCTCGCTGCATGCCCGGTCCCCGCGACATCCTCGACCTGCTCGCCCGCGCGAGTGCCGATCCGACGCAGGATCTCGGCACGCCGGCCCTCGCGCGCATGGCCGGGTGGTCCGACGCCCACCTGCACCGGGACTTCGTCCGCGTCGCCGGTGAGACGCCCAAGGCCTGGACCACCCGGGTTCGCCTGGCCTCCGCCGCCGAGCGCCTGCGGACCGAGGACGCCTCCATCGAGGACGTCGCCCTGCGGTCGGGCTTCGCCAGCCACGCCACGTTCACCCGCGCCGTGCGTCGCGCCTGGGACACTACGCCGACAGCGCTCCGCGAGGGCCCGTCCGCCCCTGCGCACGCCCCGTGCCTGGGGCTCTACCACCTCTCCCTGAAGCCCAGGAGCAACGCCATGTCCCTGCAGATCCAGCTCGTCGAGCGCGCCCCCCAGCCGGTCCTCCAGATGCGCCGCGAGGTGCCCCACGACGGGCTGCAGCAGGCCATGGCCGAGTGCCTGCCGGCGGTGTTCGCCCACTGCCAGCAGCACGGCATCCAGATGGCCGGCCCGCCGTTCACCCGCTACCTCGACATGAGCCGCGGATTCTTCACCATCGAGGCGGGTATGCCAGTGGTGGGCGGCGAGGGCGCGGGCGAGATCCTGGCCGGTGAGCTCCCCGGCGGCCGGGTCGCAGTCGCCATCCACGAGGGCCCCTACGACACCCTCGGCGCGACCCACTCGGCGCTGGAGGCCTGGGTCAAGGCGCAGGGCCTGGAGCCCAGCGGCGGGCCGTGGGAGTCGTACCTGACCGATCCGGGGTCGACGCCGGACCCGGCGGACTGGCGGACCGAGGTGTGTCTGCCGGTGGGGTAGGGGGCTCAGTCGGCCATCCTCTCCACCAGCCGCTCCACGTCCTTCCTCCCCAGCGGCCCGAAGTGGCCGGTGTAGAAGCGCTCCCCACCGGGCGCGAGCTCCCCCAGCACGCGCTCGATGTCCGCGCGGTTGTCGGTCAGATCGCACTGGTAGAAGTGCACCCGGGCGCCGCCGACGCCGATGGCGCCGCGGAACATGTCGCCGACGAACACGGCGTTGCCCACGGTCACGACCAGCGAGCCCTCGGTGTGGCCGGGGATGGCGTACACGGCGGCTGGGGGGCCGTCCTGCTGGAGCAGCTGGTTCAGGTTGCTGGTGGCTCCTGGCTCCAGACGCATGGTCGGTTCGAGCGGGGCGTAGGACGCCTCCTGCACCCCCTCCAGGCGGCTGCGGCCGATGCGATCGGTGGCACACAGGGGGCCGGCGTCGTTGCGCCCGGCGCTGGCGAGCGGGAGATCGCCCGCACCCAGGAGGACCGGGGCCCCGCTGGCTCGGCGCAGGGTGGCGGCGCCGCCCGCGTGGTCGTCGTGGCCGTGGGTGGCGATGATGAGGTCGAGCTCCGCGGGGTCCTTGCCCAGGGCGCGAAGCTGCTCGACCAGCGCGTCGGCCTCGGCCTCGATGCCTGTGTCTACGAGCAAGGTCAGCTCCCCCGCCTCGACCCAGTGCACGTTCGCGAATGCGCGGCGGACCGTGGTGACCTCGACCTCGTCGACCGTGGTGTCCTGCACGCGCTTGGCGCAGGCGGTGAGGGCGAGGAGGAAGAGGAGTGGGCGCATGGGAAGGCTCCAATGTCATTGGTGTTGACATAGCATCGGCCGGATGGAAGTCAACACTGTTGACACGGAGGGTGGGCCGTGGGGCGTTCGCCTCCATCGGAAGTGGTGATGCCCGCGGCGACTTCCACCCCGGAGAAGCGGAGGCCCGGAGATCTGACTGAGGAATGAAGTGGTTTTCTGGCCAACGGAAGACAGGCGGGGCGGAACGAGCACATGACCTCCCTGAGGACGTCCAGGCAAGCCAAGTCGGCCCGGCCCTCCACGTCGCCCTCCGTCAGACATCCGGAGCTCAGCTCCTCCGTGGTGAAAGCAGACGTACGACCAAATGAATCATGTTCGGCTCACCCACCCTGCTCCCTCCTCGCCCCACTCCCGGATCCCCCCGTCCCCCGACGTGCTAAGTCCCGTCCCGGGAGGCCTCGATGTCCGACCGTGACTACCACCACGGCAACCTCGAGCAGGCGCTGGTCGAGCAGTCGCTGGCCATGGTGCGCGAGCACGGGCTCGACAAGTTCAGCCTCCGGGGCGCCGCCCGTGCCGTGGGGGTCGATCCCGCGGCGGCCTACCGGCACTTCCCGAACAAGGCCGCCCTCCTCGCTGCGGTGGCCTCCCGGGTCTTCTCGCTGCTGGCCGAGCGCATGGAGCAGCAGACGCCCGAGAGCGCGGATCCGGAGAAGCGCCTGCGGGCGATCGGGGCGGCGTACGTCCACTTTGCCGTGGATGAGCCCGAGCTGTTCCGCCTCGCCTTCGGGCCGTTCGGCTCGGGCAGCGAGCACCACGTCAGCGGGGTCGGGCCTGGCGGACGCAACCCCTACGAGCTGCTGCTGGACGCGCTCGCCGGGCTGCATCGCATCGGCCGGGTCCGCCATCCGCCCGCGCGCGCCGCGATCAGCATGTGGTGCGCCGTGCACGGGCTCGCCCACCTGGCGGTCGACGGCAACATCGACTGTGACCCCATCGACGTCGTGATCACCCAGGTGCTGGACGACCAGATCCGCGGCGTGCACTGACCCGCGCTACCCTCCGGCCCTGCGTTGGAGACCCGATGCGCGCCCCCTACGTCCCGCTGTTGCTGCTCGCCGCGTGCGCCAACCCCTGCGCCGGTCCGTCGACCCTCGCCGACTACCAGGCCGCCCGCGAGGCCGCGCTCGCGACCCCCGCCCCGGCGACGGAGGGCTGGCAGCCCGACGCCGTGCTCCAGATCTCGCGCCCGGTCGTCGCCCACCTCATCGAGCGTGGGCTCGCCGCTCATGGCCACTTCGACGGTCCGGTCGAGACGAAGGCCGGCACCCTGACCCCCGACCTCACGCTCGACAAGGTCACCGTCGTACCCGCCCGCGCCTGCGACGACTGCCTCGGCGTCGACCTGGCCCTGTCCGGCACCCTGTCGACCGAGGGCATGCTGAAGATCACCGTGCCCCTGACCGTGAGCGCCCACGCCGAGGTGTCGGTCGAGGCGGTGCCCGACGGCGACGAGTGGGTCGTGCGCGCCGACATCGCCGAGGTGTCCGACCTGCGCCTCACCCTCGGCAAGCGCCTGCCCGCCGCTCTGCAGAAGGTCGTCGACGGCCCCGTCAGTGACGCGATCACCCGCCGCCTGCTCGACCGGACCGAGCCCACCGAGGTCACCCGCTTCGACGACCAGGCCCTGCCCGCGCTCGCCGTGCGGGTCCGCACCCCCGACGCCGCCCTGCGCGTCGAGGTCCTCACCACCGCCCTCGACCCGCGACCGCTGCCCGACCTCGCCGTGCCCGGCAAGGGCTGGACCCTGCACGTCCAGCAGCCCTCCCTGCTCTCCATCGCCCGCCGCGAGACCTTCAAGCAGGGGGTCGTCACCTGGCAGGTCGTGCCCGAGCCCACCGGCCTCGACATCGGACAGGGCCGCTTCACCCTCGATCTGCGCCTGTGGATGATCCAGGAGCCCGGCTGGTGGCGTGACTATGCCGTACACGGCGAGCTCGTCCGCAAGGACGGCACCTTCACCCTGAAGGCCACCGAGGTCATCGAGCGCGGCGCCTCCCCCGGCGCCGCCGCCGCCGACCCCCTCGCCGAGCTCGGCCGAAGCACCATCCTCACCACCATCACCGACTCCGTCGCCGGGTCCTTCGCCGACGAGGTCCGGGCCGAGGGCGGGGCGCTGAAGCTGCGGGTGAACGTGAAGGAGGTCGTCGGGGAAGGGGAGTTGTTGAGGGTGAAGGGGGATATCCTGGCGAGGACACCGCCGACCGGGAATCGGTGAGGGCGATCGGTCCGGATGGCTCGTGGCGGTGCTCGTCACAGAGGCACACAGGCACCGAGGACGGCACAGAGAGCACAATCTACGCCGACCATCACGGGAACTGCCTTCAACCTCCTCGATTCGGGCCTTGCAGCCGAGAGGCAGCACCCCCGCCAGGAACCACCCTTCCAGGACCATGAATCCGGAAGCCCTGCCCATCTGGTCAGACCCGCC
>CALATR010001266.1 GCA_937891875.1 uncultured Pseudomonadota bacterium
GATGTTGGCGAGCACGTCCACGAACATCTTGTCGAAGCTGCCCGCGTCCCACATCTTCTCGTCGAACAGCACGTTGACGGCCTCTCCGGGCAGCGCCTGGACCGTCTGGGACAGGATGAAGCGCGCGGCCTTCGCCATGCCCTGGGCGCCGTCGACGAAGCCGTCCATGGTCTTGGCGAGCCCGGCGAACTTGCCCATGCCCAGCGTCGCCACGTTGGAGAGCGCGTCGGCGACGGCCTTGCCGAAGTCGAGCCAGGCCTCCTCGGCACCGTAGCGGTCGCCGTGCACGATGAGCTTGGTCGTCATCGTCAGCGCACCCGCGGCCAGCGAGACCGCTGCCGAGATGAGCCCCGCGGCGGCGACCGAGCCCGCGCCGAAGGTGACGGCGGTGATGATGACGCCGGCGACGGTCGCGATGACCACGTTCACCGCGTTGGCGATGTTCTGGTTGTGCTGATCCAGCTCGCTCGCCGCGGTGTCGACCCGCTCGGCCATGTCGCTGAACGCTTCCCACTTCGTGAGGTTCTCCGCCTCGATCTGGCCGGCGGCATTCGTGTTCACGAAGCCGGTCTCGCCGTCGAACCAGGCGCCCTGACCCTCCTGGTGAAGCTTCTCGACCCGCAGGTACTGACCGGCCAGCACCAGCTCGCAGTCGTCGAAGCCCGACGCGTACTCCATCTCGTCCGCGCCGCCCTCCTCGTAGGACTTGCGCTCGGCGTCCAGCCGCGCGAGGCGCTCCGCCTCGGTCATGTCCACGAAGGTCGTGACGTCGCTGGAGTCGCGGGCGTCCTTCAGGTCGCCCTGGTCGAGCATCGAGAGGTCGCGCTGCTCGGCATAGTGCAGCTTGTCGTTGGCGTTGTGCTCGCGCTGGGTGGCCTTGACGATGAGCAGCTCGAAGTCGAACTGCTCGCCGCCGTCGCTCTCCCAGTCGATGGCCGCGAGCACGTTCTTCAGGTGCGGGCGGAAGTCCGGGTAGGCCTCCTTGTCGATGGCGTCGATGTAGGCGGGCAGCTTGGACGAGATCGTCGAGTCGGCCCGGGAGAGCAGGGGGCCGCGCTGGGGCTCGGGCACGTGCTCGCGGAGGTAGCTCCCGCAGTAGGCGCCGAGGTCGTCGAGCTTCTTGAGGCGGGTGGCGGCGTCGGGTGCGCCGGCGATCTGCTCCAGGGCCTTGGTGACCATGTCCTCGCGGGTGCCGGCGTCCTCGATGCCGAACGCCATCATGTCGGCCTCGTCGGCCTGACCGGTGAGGAGCATGTCCTGGAGCATGCGGTTGGCGACGTCGTCGCTGTCCTCGTTGCCCGTGCGCCCGGTGCCGCTGCCGGCGAACTCGTCCTCGATGAACTGGGAGGTGGCCTCCTGGTTGTCCGCCCAGTTCGCGACGTTCGCCGCCTGGTTCGCGCGACTGTCGAACCCGCGGATGTCGTCGTCGCTGGGGCCGTCGCCGTTGTCGTAGGCCGCCACCGAGGCCATGAAGTCGGCCTGCTGCTGCGTGGCCTCGACCCCGGCGAGGAAGTCGTCCCCGTCGAACATGTCGGGGTTCTCCATCGCCGCCATCGCGCCGTTGACGTCGTTGCTGTACTCGCTCGACAGCTGGAGCCGGGCCGCCCGCGCCGCCCCCAGGTTGCCCTCGCGCAGGGCCACGGCCTGGTCCTCCTCCGCCCCGGAGAACTCGCTGTCGATGTGCCGGTCGAGCAGGTTCTCCTCGTACGCCTTGCGGGTCTCCTCATCGAGCTCCGACCACGGCACGCCGTCGTTGAAGGCCATCAGCTCCTTCTCGTAGACGTACTGGGCGTAGGCGGCGGCCAGCTTCTCGTTGTCCGCGCCGCCGCGCTTGGCCAGCAGATCCCACGCGCCCTGCTCGTCGGTGCCGAGTCCGTGGAACGCGTCGTAGAGCATGATGGCGTCGGCCATCAGCTCGGCTTCCTCCTTGGTCTTGTCCATGTCGGCGAGGGTGGTGATCGCGTCGAACTCGCGCTCGTTGGTGGTCCAGTCCCGCTCCATGCGGCTGTTCAGGCGGTCCATCGCTTCGTCGAACTCGGGGTCGTCCCGGAGGTTTCTGCGCCCCTCGTCCGACAGGCCCTCCAGCGCGGTCTTGGCCACGTCGGTGTCCGCGCCCCAGATGGACTCGTTGGCGGCGTAGTTCATCGCCTCCTTCACCGCGGTCTCTTCGTCGCCCATGATCCAGGCGGTCAGGGAGCGCTTCAGGCTGCCGCTGGTCTCGTCGTCGATGGTCCACGGCAGGGAGTGGGCGTGGCCGTTGTCGTACTCGACCTGCAGGGCGAAGCCCTGGGCGGGGGTCACGCCGGAGACGGCCTTCATGAAGAGGTCTTCGTCGGTGCCGCACCCGTCGGAGGCCTTGAAGACCTTGGACGAGCGACTGCGCCGGTCGGCCTTCTCCTTGCTCTTGCCCTTCTCCGCGGCCTTCTCGACCGCCTTGTCCTTGTGGCCGACCATGGTCTGCAGCTGGGTACGCGCCTCGGCGACATAGGTGTCGAGGTGGGGCTTGAGGCCCTGGTCGAGGATCGCCTTCTCCGCCTCGGACACGGACGCGAGCTCGTCGGTGACGGCGGTGGCGTGCTCGGTGGTGATA
>CALATR010001267.1 GCA_937891875.1 uncultured Pseudomonadota bacterium
ATCTCTCCCATGGACCCGCTGACGTCGAGCGCGAACACCACGCCGACCGAGTTCGGGTGGGCCTCGCTGTCCCGGGACTCTCGCTTGCCGACCCCGTGGGGGTCCATCAGCGGGTGGCAGCTGCGCTGGGTGAAGACCTCGGTCCCCTTGCCGGACCGCGAGCGGGTCATCGCCACGTGAGCCTGATGCGAGTACGATCCGTAGCCCATGGAGCCTCCAACAGGTGACACCGTAGCAGCGGGAACGGTCGTGGGGGCCGGGGTGCTGAAAAATCTCTTTCAGTCAGCCGAAGTACCGCCCCAACCCGGCATTCGAAGCGGGCTGTAGCGCGGTGGTCCGTAGGCCTGTCGTGCGATTTCATCCAGGCGGTCGCGCAACGCCCAGGCGTCGTGGTGCTGACCCCGGCTGGCCTCGCGGACGACCCGACCGATGGGAGCGGGCAGGCTGCCGAAGCGATCGACGAGGAGCCCCCGGGCGCCGGCGGCACGCTCGATGCAGCGGGCGGCCATGGCGAGGTCGGTGGCCCGGTCCGCCGGGCCGCCCCGGCGGACGTCGTCCGGGTAGATGTCGGCGTGGACCTTGGAGATCCGGGGGAGGGGCAGCCCGGCGCCGCCGCGGGTCCGGGCGACCGCCGCGCCCCAGCCGACCAGGATGGCCCCGTGGTCGCGGGGGTGCACGAGGACGTGGCTCGGCAGGACCGCTCCGTGGAGCACGCCGGCGCGGTGGGTGAAGGCGAGCAGCTCGAGCAGGCGCTTGAAGATCCAGACCAGCACGCGCCCGTCGAGGCCGTCGGGGAAGGCCTCGATGGCGTCCTGCAGGCTCGTGTGGAAGCCGCTGCGCCACTGCATGACGCTCACCACGCGTTCGGTGCCGGCCACCTGGACCGGGGCGAGGGCGATGGGGGTGGGGAGCAGGCGGGCGAAGTGATCGGCGCCGACCGCGGGGCTGTCGGCGAGGCGGCGCAGGAAGGCGCCCTCGTGGCGCAGGGCGTCGCCGTCGGGCTTGTGCCGGGCGATCTTGAGGATCACCAGCTCGCCGAGGCGCACGACCCAGCGCCCCCGGTACACCTCGGCCGACTCGCCCGCCGCGAGGTGGCCCTCGACCAGGTAGGTGCGACCGGCGATGGAGAGGCGGGGGCGGCCGTCGTCGGGCATGCGCTGGGGGACCGGATCGCCGGCTCCTCCAGGGACGACCTCCACCTTGCAGTAGCGGCACACCACCGCGACGTGCTGCCACAGTCCCTCGAGGGGGGCGCCGCAGCTGGGACAGAAGGCAACGCGGGACATGCAGGCTCCAGGGCCCGGTTGTATCTCAGGGGCTGCGCTGGGAGCATGCGCCGATGACTGCCCTGGACCTGATCCGCCTCGTCTTCATCGACCCCGAGGGTCGCCTGCGCGCCGGCTGGCGCCTGCTTGGCCACGCCGGCTTCCTGCTCATCGGGATCGTGGTCAGCATCGGCAT
>CALATR010001268.1 GCA_937891875.1 uncultured Pseudomonadota bacterium
CGACGGCGTGTTCAAGAGCGGGCTCATGACCGGCCGCGCGGGCTTGAACGTGGCGGTGGAGGACCTCACCGCGGGGGTCACCCACGCGATCGTCGTGCCGACGGTCACCTGCGGGCAGCCGGTCGCCATCTCGACGATCGGCGGGTGCGTGAGCGCGAACAACAACATCACCACCCTGCACGGCATCGGCGTCTTCGACGCCCACGGCGGCATGGCCGACTTCACCTACCCGGCGGCAGGCGGTCCGGTGGGCCTGGCCGGCGGCTCTTCCCTGCAGGACTACGCGGGCTCCGCGGTCTGGTTCGACGACCCGGTCGGCAACACGAACCCGCCCACGTGGGACCGCCTGCAGGCCTACGATCCGCAGATGTTCCCGCCGGTCGCCGCGGATCCGGACCCGTCGAACCCGCTGGGCAACCCCTTCCAGGAGCACGTCACCCTGTGGCTGAACGACCTGCCGTCGGGCCCGCTCTCGGTCGAGCACCGGGGCCAGTCCCAGGAGGAGTTCGTCGTGGTCACCGACAACCTCGACGTCTCGTGCGACACGTCGAGCAACCAGGTGGTGGTCAACCTGCCGTAGTCAGCGGGCTCACCAGGCGGATGCCGACGGTGTCGGTGCGCATGGTCGGTCCCAGGGCGTAGCGCAGGGCGCAGTAGGACGCGGCGATGGTCGAGAACCAGTTGCCGCCGCGCACGACGTAGGTGTCGTGCAGGCCGTCGATCTCGTCGGGCACGGCCTCGTCGGGGTAGTGGAAGGGCGTGCGGGTCCAGTCGCGCACGCCGCCGACCACGCCCCGCATGCCAAAGGGGCTGACGTCCAGGGGGAAGTCGCCGACGTCGGCCAGGACCAGGCCGCGGGGGCCGTCGCGCACGTTGGCGTAGGCGGGCTCCAGGCGATCGCCGTACGCGATGGCGCGCCCATCCACCCCACGGGCCGCCTTCTCCCAGGCGTGCTCGTCGGGCAGGTCCCAGGTGCGAGCGGTGCGCGCGCTCTCCCAGCGAGCGAAGGCGAGGGCGCTGGGCAGGTCGACGTTGAGGATGGGCCAGTCGAGCCCCCAGATGTCGCCGTCGGCGTCGGGGGTGCGCACGAAGCGGCCGTCCTCGAGCGCCACGTTCAGCTGAGCGGCACGCTCTTGCGCCGAGCGCTCCTTGGGGGCCCAGGCGAAGGCCTCGTCGGTGCGACCCTGCGCGTGGAGATCGTCGAGGAACGCCAGGTATTCGCGGACGGTCACCGGGTGGCGGCGAACCAGGAAGGCGTCGCGCCACATCCACGTCGGCGGGAACGTGGTGAACGTGGTGCGGTTCTCCCCCGCGCGGAACCAGCCCGCGGGCACGTAGGCGTCGGCGGCGGCCAGGGTGCCCTCGGCGGGCAGGAGGATCGGCGTCGGCTCGCTGGAGTCGGGGGCGACGCCCGACCAGTGGTGCTGGCGGGGGATGAACACCGGGTAGCGCACGTCGGCGTGGCCGGGGCGCGACAGGATGAGCAGCCACGAGCCCATGGGCAGGTCGACCGCGTGCAGCGGGGTGGTGCCGAGGTGCACGGGCTCGCCGGGGACGAGGCGGCGGTCGCGCTCGAGGTAGCGGGCTGCGGTGACCCGGGCGCCGGGTGGGTCGGTGAGCAGGGTCAGCGCACCGGTGCCCGCGCGAAAGGCGGCCAGACGGCCCCGGTCGTAGCGAGCGACCGCATCGGCGGCCTCGGCGGCGGCGAGGGCGTCCTTGTCGAGCTCGGCGCGGCGCTGCACCGCGGCGTGGTGCGCGGCGAGGGCGTCGAGCGCCTCGGGCAGGTCGGGCACGTGGGTGAGCGCCGAGTGCAGGGCAGCGAGGGCGGCGCGCTGGAGCCGGGCCTGATCGCGCTCCAGCTCGGCCAGATGGTCTTCCGCCTGCCAGAGTTCCGCCTTGGACGCCGCATCTTGACTGCGGGGACTGGCTCGGCGCAGCCTCACGACCGCGGTGCGGGCCTCCCGGGTCCGACCCTCCGCCGCCGCCAGCTCGCCCTGGAGCTCCGCCGAGCGCGCCACGTGCTCCAGCGCCTTCTCCCGCGCCAGTGCCCCGTCGAGCCAGGCGATCAGCACCTCGGCGACCTCGGCGGCGGTCGCCGGACGGGCCTGGGGATCGGGGTCGGTCGCCCGGCGGCACAGGGCGGCCAGCTCGTCCGGGACCTGCTCGGGGATGTCGAGGGCACCTGGCTCGACCCCCCACGCAAGCTCGCCGAACGCGCGGCTGCGGGTCAGCACCTCGTAGAGCAGCACGCCCAGCGCCCAGACGTCCGACGCCGGGCCGAGGGGCTCGCCGCGGACCTGCTCGGGCGACATGTAGCCACGCGTGCCGACCGCCCCCCGGGTCGCGCCCCCATCGACGTCGGTGACCACGGGCTCGGCCACCTCCAGCACCCGCCGCGCCAGCCCCCAGTCCATGACGACCACCTCGCCGAACGCGCCGATCATGACGTTCTCGGGCTTCAGATCACGGTGCACGACCCCACGGTGGTGGGCATAGGCGAGGGTCTCGGCGACGTGACGCACCAGATCGACCTCCCGGCGCAGCGCGGTCGGCTCCGGGGCGGGCGCGTCGAGACGCTCGCGCAGGGTCTGGCCCTCGACCACCTTCATCGTGAAGTACGGGCGCCCGTCGGACAGGTGGCCGACCTCGTAGATGGGGATGATGCCCGGGTGGGTCAGCTGGGCGGTCGCCTGGGCCTCCTGGAGGAAGCGTGCGCTGGCCGCAGCGTGGGCCGCCAGGCTCGGCGAGAGGCACTTCAGCGCGACGGTGCGGTGCAGGCGGTGATCGTGCGCCCGCCACACCTCCCCCATGCCCCCCCGACCCAGCAGGCCGGCGAGCGCCAGGTGGGGCGGCGGCAGCTGCTGGTCCTCGACTTCACCCGGATCGAAGCCGGCAAAGTCGGAGAACGCCGGCATCGACCCCCAGCAGCTCTGGGCGAACGCCTCGAGGGAGTCCGTGACGTCGTCGACGCCGAGGTCGTTCAGGTACTGGGTGACGCGGGAGGCCATGGGTGGAGTGTAGCTGGGAGGACGGGTGTGGGTCGGCGGGAGAGCCGTGGCTGCGATCAAGGGAGTGGCGGGCCGGTCTCCAGTCTCCAGTCCCCAGCTTCGGCCGGCCAGGGAGAGGTCGACGCCAACACAGGCGGTTGCGCTTCCGTCGCTCTGGGATGCTCAGGTCGTTCAGAGCGCGGTGGCTCCGATGTGGGCTGGGCACCGATCCGACCGGGGTGGATCCGCTGCCGTAGGACTGGAGACTGGAGACTGGAGACTGGAGACCGCCCCGCCACTC
>CALATR010001269.1 GCA_937891875.1 uncultured Pseudomonadota bacterium
GAGCCCTACCAGGAGACCGAGGACCCTCGAGCTACGCCCGAGATCGTCGCCGACGCCAAGAACGCGCTGTACGTGATCGAGCCCGACGGCACGGTGCATCGGGGCTCGCGCGCCGTGCTGTTCGCCAACGGGCAGTGCGGCTGGTGGCTGTTGCCGGCGGTGTTCTGGTACCCGCCGATGAAGTGGTGCGCCGATCTGGGCTACTACGTGCTCGCCAACAACCGGATCTTCTTCAGCCGGTTCGTCTACACGAAGGGCAAGGGCCAGCACGTCGAGGTGGCGGCGGCTCCGCCCGACGCGGAGTGAGGGTCGCATGCGTGGAGGGCTCGTGCTGCTGGCGCTGATCGGGTGTGGAGGGCACACGCCCCGGGGGCTGGGCGCGCTGGCGGATCAGGCGAAGGTGCTGGGCCATCGGGGCGCGGCCGGGCTGGGCCCGGAGAATACAGAACCGGCGTTCCAGGCGGCGAATGACCTGGGGGTGGGCTTCGAGCTGGACGTCACCCTGTCCAGCGACGGCGAGGTCGTGGTCATCCACGACGACGACCTGGACCGCACGACGACGGGCGCGGGTGCGGTGTCGGAGACGCCCTGGGTCACCATCGCCGAGCTCGACGCCGGCAGCTGGCTCGATCCGAAGTGGGCGGGCACCACGGTGCCGAAGCTGGACGAGGTCCTGGAGAAGCACGCCGGCCAGGGGCTCATCGACATCGAGCTGAAGACGACGCCCCAGAAGAAGGAGCTGGCGAAGGCGGTCGTGGACGCGGTCCGGCGCCACGACGCGGTGGGCCAGGTGGTCGTCACCAGCTTCGATCCGTACCTGCTGGGCGAGGTCGCCGCGCTCGAGCCGGGGATCCTGCGAGGACAGCTGACCGCGACCTTCAAGGAGGCCGACCTGAACCTCCTCGAGAAGCTGGTGCTGCGCCACGTCGGGCTCAAGCGGAAGAGCCTGCCCGACTTCATCGCGGTCGAGCACGTGCGGGCCAACAAGCGCTTCGTGCGGCGCTGGCAGCGGCGCGGCTACCCGGTGCTCGCCTGGACGGTCAACGACCCCGCCCGCATGGCCGAGCTCTTTGCCCTCGGCATCGACGGGATCATCACCGACCGGCCCGACCTCGGCCTGAAGGCCGCGAAGCGCTGAGCAACCGTCTCAGGCGACCTCGCGGGCCCCGTCGACCAGCGCGGCGGCGACCTGCTCCCACAGCACCCGGGCGTCCGGACGGAAGGGGCCGAAGTGACCGAGGGTGGACAGGCCCAGGTCCTCGGGTGCGATGCGGCTGACCTCGGAGTTCGGCAGGAAGGACGCGTAGAGTTCGACGCCGGCGGGCGGTGCGTAGTCGTCGTCGGTGACGGCGATCGCCTCGACCGGGGCGGTGAACGCGGAGAACGCTTGCTCGGCGCCGTCGACGTGGTCGAGCAGGTAGCGCCTGGAGCGGCACCAGCGGGCCCAGTCGGCGGCGACCCTGCCGGGCACGTCCTCGCCGATCCCGGACCAGCCGGGCAGGTAGCCCGCGGTCGCGACGAGGCCGGGGATGGCGGCACGCAGGATGGTCTCCATGCGCACGCGCTCCCAGCCCTGCCACAGGCTCGGGTGGGCGAACTGGGTGCCGACGGTGACGACGCGGCTGATCTCGTCGGCGTGGGCCATCAGGGGCAGCACCTGCCCGCCGAAGCTGTGGCCGACGACGACCAGGGGGGCGTCGGGGATGTGGTGGCGGGCGGCGTGGACCGCGGCGTCCAGGTCCAGCACCCAGTCGGTCGCCCGGGCGGGGTGCTGGCGCATCGGAGCCTTGCCCGAGCGCGCCCGGCGACCGCTGCCTGGCGGCATGCTGTGGCGGGACTCGCCGACCCCCCGGTAGTCGACCGTGACCACCGCGAGCCCGCGCTCGACGAGATCCCGGGCGAAGCGGGCGTAGTAGCGCTGGCGCACGGCGAAGGCGCCGGCGAGCAGCACCAGGTGGGTGGCGTCGGCCGGCTGCTCGGGGGCGAACAGTCGCGCGCTGACGACGGCGCCGTCGGCGGCGCGGGCGCCCATGGATGTGGTCGCGGTCATGCGGACCTCCTGGCAGGAACGTCCCTCGCCGACCGCAGCCGCACCACGCAGACCTCCGCAGGGCCGACCTGCAGGAGTGCAGGTTCCCATCCTGCTAGGCTGCACCCATGTACTCCTGGGACGACCTGCGCTACTTCCTCGCCGTACACCGGGAGGGCTCGCTGACCCGGGCGGGCGCGCGCTTGAAGGTGGATCCGACCACGGTCGGGCGGCGGCTGGACACGCTCGAGGAGCAGCTGGGTCAGCCCCTCTTCATCCGTGGGCGCTCGGGCTGGGCCCTGTCGCCAGCGGGCGAGCGGATCCTCGCCGCGGCCGAGCGCGTGGAGGAGGGGGTCGTCGACGTGCGGCGGCTCGCGGCGGGCGGCGAGGACAGCCCGGAGGGACGGGTGCGCATCACCACCGTGGACGTGCTCGCCACCCGGGTGATCGCTCCGCTGCTCCCGAAGTTCCGCAGGTTGTACCCGCGCTTGCGCCTGGACGTCATCAGCACGCCCGTGGTGCTGGACCTCCTGCGCGGCGAGGCCGACCTGGCCCTGCGCGCGACCCGTCCGGTCGAGGGCTCGCTGGTGGCGCGGCGGGTGGCGTCGGCGACCGAGCGCCCGTACGCGACCCGGTCGCTGCTGGCGGCCCACGGGCTCGATGCGGACGCCGCCCGGATCGACGGTGTGCCCGCACTGGTCGGCTACACCGACGAGGGCTGGGCCGCCGCGGTGGGCGCCGTGCTCGCCCTGCGCACCACCAGCCCGAACATGCTGCTGTCGGCCGCGATCGCTGGAGCAGGCGTCGCCTACCTGCCCGACGTCATCGCATCCCAGCAGCCCGAGCTCGTCGCGCTGGACGGCCTCGGCCTGGTCCGGGATCGACCGCTGTGGCTGTGCATGCACCGGGATCTGGCGCGGGTCGCCCGGGTGCGCGTGCTCGCCGACTTCCTGGCCGAGGAGCTGGCGGAGCGGGTGTGACGGACCGTGGTAGCGTCTCACTTCGGCGCATCACCACCGGGGGGCACAGATGCTGACGACGGTCTTGACAATGCTGGTGGCACCGGCGTTCGCGGAGGCGCCGACGGCGTCCCCCGAGGCGCTCGCGGAAGAGCTGTCGGCGCTACCCAGCCATGCGGAGCGCAAGAAGCGCCTGCTCGGGATGATGGCGGAGGCGGGCTCGGACGAGCTCGCTCCGCTGCAGGACGCCCTGCGGGTCGTGACGCTGCTCGACGAGGCCGGTCGGGTCGATCCTGTCGTCATCAAGGGGTTCCTGGTCGCGGGCCTGAGTCCCGATCCGGCCATGCGCAAGAAGGCCATCGACGCGGCCGCAGCATTCGACAGCCCGCCGGAGGTCAGTGCTACCGCGCCGTCCCCGACGACCAGCTCGTCAACGTCGGCGACATCGACCACGCCGGCTGCTACGACCCCTCCCTCGACGACGGCACCGACGCCCGCTCCGACACAGCCCGTCGCGGGGACAGCGGGCACGGTGGTGGTCGCGCCCCAGCCGGCGGCTCCGCTCCGACCCGCTCCTGCCCCGACGGTGTTGCGCGCGTACAAGCGGGAGCACCTCACCCGGGGCAGCTTCACGTCCTCGTCGATGGTGGTGACCGGGAACTACGCGTCGATGTCCACCACGAACTCGTGGACGGTCTACGTCGGAGGCTCGGTCCCGCTCACCTATCCCGTGTTCGCTGAGATGATCGGGGATGAAGCCACGCTGAAGGAGGTCGAGAGGCTCAAGCAGAACGCCACGGGCGGGGCTGTCGTCTCGGTCCTGGGAGCGGCCGCGCTCCTGTCGACGCTGTTCATGCTTGACGACGACAACTCCACGCCCGAGGCTGCTGTCGGCACGCTCGGGACGGTGGCGTTCCTCGGCGGCCTGGGGGTGTGGGTCTACAACGCGACGAAAGCGGACGGTCCCGTGTCCAGGCACTACTCGGTAGACCAGGCGGACGGGCACATCGAGACGTACAACGCCCGACTTCGCAAGGAGAAGGGTCTGACCGAGGAGGACGTCCAGGACATCGACCTCGGCTACGCGCCGCCACGCCGGCGCGGGCTCATGATCGGCGTCACGGTCACCGGCATCGTCGGGGTGTTCTAGCCGCCTACCCCTCTTCCCTGTCCCACCGCTCGAGCAGCCCGGCCATGTCGTCGGCGTGCTCCTCCTCGGTCTCCAGGATCGCCTCGATCATGCGCCGGGTCGTGGGGTCCTTGTCGCCCAGCCAGCGGGCGATCTCGGTGTAGGTCTCGATGGCGATCCGCTCTGCGACGAGGTTCTCGCGGATCATGTCGACCAGCTTGCCGCCCTGGGTGTACTCGGCGTGGGCCTTCGTGTGCAGGTTGGCCGGGTTCATGTCGGGCACGCCGCGCAGCTGCACGATGCGCTCGGCGATCTGGTCGGCGTGGTCCTGCTCCTCCTCCGCGTGCTCGAGGAACTCGGCGGCGACGGCCTCGCCGTGCAGGCCCTCGGCCATGAAGTAGTGGTTCTTGTACCGGAGCACGCAGGTGATCTCGGTGGCCAGAGCCTCGTTGAGCACGTCGATGACCTGCTGTCGGTCCGCCTTGTACGCGCCGGTGATGGGTCCGTCGGCCATCTTCTCGCGGGCACGGGTACGGATGGTCTCGAGGTCTAGCTTGAAAGGCTGCATCTGGGCTCCGGTCGGGGTTCTGGTACGGCCCTAGGCCGCCGCCCCACCCGCTGGCCAGGAGGATCAGGGCTCGCCGTGGTCCGTGCCACCGACCTCGGCCAGGCGACCCAGCAGGAACACCCGCTCGGGGTCGGTGCCCACCAGGGCCAGCGCCTCGCGGTAGGCCTCCGCCGCCTCCGGGTGCCGACCCAGCCTCCGCAGCAGGTCCGCCCTGGCCGACGGCAGCAGGTGCGAGCGCTGCAGCATGGGGTCGTCCACCAGCGGATCGAGCGCCTCCAAGCCGGCTTCCGGGCCGTGCGCCATCGCGACGGCGACCGCCCGGTTGAGCGCCACCACCGGCGAGGGCGCTGCCCGGCCCAGCAGGTCGTACAGGGTGACGATCCGGTCCCAGGCGGTGTCCTCGGGGGTCGGTGCGATGGCGTGCTCCGCGGCGATCGCGGCCTGCAGGGTGTAGGCGCCAGGCGGTCCGCAGGTGAAGGCCTTCGACAGGCGCACCATGCCCTGGCTGATCGCCCGCCGGTCCCAGCGGCGCCGGTCCTGGTCCTCCAGGAGGATCAGGCGACCCTCGGCGTCGGTCCGCGTGTTTCGCCGGGAGATGTGCAGCAGCAGCAGGGCGAGCAGGCCGTGCACCTCTCCATCGGTCGGCACCTGCTCGACCAGCAGCCGGGCGAGCCGAATGGCCTCTTCGCACAGGTCGACCCGCTGCAGATCGGCGCCCGAGGTGGCGGCGTGGCCCTCGCTGAAGACGAGGTAGACGACGTGCAGCACGGCGTCGAGGCGCTCGGGCAGGGCGGCGCGGCCGGGGATCTCGAAGGGGATGCCGGCGTCGCGGATCTTCTGCTTGGCGCGGACCAGGCGCTGGGCCATCGCCCGCGGATCCGCAAGGTACGCCCTGGCGATCTCCTCGGTCGACAGGGAGCAGACCACCCGCAGGGTCAGGGCGATCCGGGAGTCGAGCGCCAGGGCGGGGTGGCAGCAGGCGAAGACGAGGGCGAGGCGCTCGTCGGGGAGGTGATCGTCGTCGGGCAGCTCCGGCGGGGGGGCGAAGCGCGCACCGGGCTCGTGCTGCAGGACCTCCTGCTTGCGGCGCCACGTGGCGTTGCGGCGCAGGCGGTCGATGGTCTTGTTGCGGGCGGCGCGCACCAGCCA
>CALATR010001270.1 GCA_937891875.1 uncultured Pseudomonadota bacterium
ACCGCGGTGGCGGCGGCGGCTCGTTCAACGACGGCGCCAACCCCAGCAACGCCGGCAACACCAACACCGGGGACGGCAAGGTCGTCATCGACTACGTCGGCGACTGATCCGCGGTGGGCGTGGGTCGGGAGTGTGGAGCCGCTGGCGTGAGTCGCGTGGCTTCGGTGCGGGGGAGTGGAGGCGCGGTCCCCAGTCTCCAGTCTCCAGTCTCCAGTCCCACGGCATTGAGGCGGTGCCAGCGTCGATGTGCGCGACGGCACGGATGCGCTGCCAGCGCCCGGCGCGAACCGTGGAGGACCACACCTGCGATTGCAGCCCGCTGTCCTGTTGCGCGCCGCGGCGACCTCGCGTCCGGCACATCGGTGCCGCTACGACCCGGCCGCCTACGGACTGGAGACTGGAGACTGGAGACTGGAGACCGGCCCGCCACGAAAACTGAGCCGCTTCCACCGCAGCCGTCAGCGGGTCGGACTGTGAGCTGCTTCTCTTCAGAGCTCGTCCCACTTCAGGGCCTTCCCCCGCGCCTTTCCGACCGGGTACTTCTTCCGGGCGATCGCCAGCTTCTCCTCGAAGGCCTGGGCCAGGTCGACGTCGGCCTGGTCGCAGAAGTTGAGCAGGCACAGGAGCACGTCAGCGGCTTCGTGGGCGACGCGATCCCGGCGCGCCTCCGACAGCGGCTGGGGGCCGTCGTCGGTGCTCCACAGGTACAGCTCGAGCAGCTCGCCGGCCTCGACGGACAGAGCCATGGCGAGGTTGCGGGGGCTGTGGAACTGGGCCCAGTCCCGCTCCTGCACGAAGGCCCGGGCCTGGGCCTGCAGGGCGGACAGGCGCTCTTCGGGGGCGTCGTCGCTCATCCGCGGTAGACCTCGGGCTGGTCGATGCGCGAGAGCACCCAGTCGAACTTGCCGGTCGTGATCTTGGAGTCGCAGTAGCCGCAGATCCCGGCCTGGCTGACCTTGTCCAGGGGAGCGCCACACGAGGGGCAGTGGCCGACCTCGCCGGTCTCGTCGCCGCTGCCGATGGCCCGGAGGAACGTCCAGTACTCGCTGAAGTGGCGGTCGGCGTTCTTGTTGCCGCCGACCACGTTGCCCTCGCGGTCCTCGACCCAGTCCTTCATCGAGCCCCAGATCCGCACGGTGACGGACTCGTACCACGCGTCCAGCTGCACCTTGACCACCTGCTGGCGCTGCAGCTGCACGTCGCCGAGGCGGTTCATCAGCCCGTGCTCGGTGTACTGCTCCAGGTAGAAGCGCAGGGTCTGGTACAGGGTGTCCGTGACGTAGGGGCGGGCCTTGTCCCAGTCTCCGGCCGACCAGGCGCGCTGGAGCTCCAGGTAGATCCCCTCGACCCGGCGCTCGAAGGCCGCAGCGTCGAAGCCCGGGTGGCGCCCGCGGAAGGTGCGCCAGGTGGTGCCGAGATCGGGGTCGACCGCGCTGGGCACGTGGTAGCTGGGCTCCGCACCGCCGCTGGTCCAGCCCACCGTGGGCGGCTTGACCGCGCGCCGGGTGCGCACCACCGCCCCGATGGCGCGCCACTGGAGCAATCCGTCGACGATGGGCGTGCCGCAGACGCGACAGTGGCCGGACCGGTCGGTGTCGATCGCCGCCCCGCAGCTGGGGCAGCCCATGCGCACGACGTCTTCCGGGGCCTTCGAGGTGACCCCCTGCTTGCGCGCCAGGGTCCAGGCCTCTTCGACATAGACGTGGCGTGTGCCGCCCCCGTCCAGGGTCTCCAGCCGGGTGTCCTGGATGACCACCTGGGCCTTCCAGACCTCCGCGCCCCGCTCGAACGAGAGCACGGTGATCCCGCCGGCGACCACGTCGCGGACCTCGGTGAGTCCGCGGTGGGCTCCCTGCAGGTCCTCGCGCACGCCGGGGCTGACGAAGGGCTCGAGCGCCGCCCACTCCCTGGTGACCGCCGCCTCGGTCGCCCTACGGTGCAGCAGCTGCACGAAGTCGAGGAAGACCGGCATGGAGAAGCCGTGGTCGTCCGTGCGCAGACCGGCGAGGCCGGGCACGGGGCCGCGTCCGCCGGCGGGCTCGGGCTCCCAGTCGTGATCGTGGTGGGTGCGGCTCACGTAGCGGTTGCCGGCCTTGGAGATGAAGGCGCGCACCACGAAGACGATGACCACGACGATGAGGACCGGGACGCCGATCTGCGGGTACTCGATGAGCAGGTAGATCAGCAGGACCAGGAACTCGCCGTCGCCGCCACCACCGCCGCCTCCGCCGCCGGAGAAGCCGCTGCCTCCGCCGCCTCCGCCGCCACCGGTCGAGAAGTTCTGACCGCCGCCGACCCGGGCGAGGGCGTCGTCGGCGGTGAGCAGGGCGAGTGCGGACAGCAGCAGCGCCGCGAGGACGAACAGCGCGCCCCGGCGGTGTACCCACAGGGTCAGCAGGCTTGTCGTCAGCCGGTCCAGCAGACGCCTCATGAGCGCACCCGGGGGGCGTTGGGCAGGTCGACGAGATCGGTGTGCAGGGGGGGCACGTGCTCTGCCAGCAGCGCGCCCAGGCCGTCCAGCGCCCCCAGGAAGTGGTCGAGGTCCTGGTGGGAGAACGCGGCGCAGGCCTGCTCCCACGGAACCGCGGGGACCCGGCCTTCGATGCCGAGATCCGGCATGACGACAACCTTGCCCTCCAGGGCGCTGACGTAGACCAGCACCCCCGTGCGGTGGGGCGTCGCGTGGACCTGCTCGCGGTGGAACTCGGCGTGGGCGGCCTCGGTCACCTGGTCGGCCCGGCGGCTGGCGGGCACGAGCCAGCGCAGGAACCAGGTGCCCGATGCGACCCAGGCGGCGGCCGCAAACGTCACGCCGAGCTCGATGGGCAGCATCCACGGGTGCACCGCGAAGGGCACCAGCAGGAGCACCAGCAGCATGGCGAACGTGACGAGGGTGGCCGCGATCAGGCTGACGTCGCGGTAGCTGCCGCTCCGGGGGGCGGCGACCACGATGATCTCGGCGTCGGTGAGGGCCTCGAGGCGCCCGACGGCGTCCTCGACGGCGCTGTGGAACCGTGCGTCGGTGTGCAGCATGCGGCCCCCTAACGCCCCTCGCCGGGCCAGCAGGCGATCAGACCGTGAGCAGGCGGTACGGCATGTAGGGCACGAAGCCCACGCGCTCGTAGCAGCGGACGGCCGGGTCGTTGTGCTCGTGCACGTGCAGGGTGACCCGGGGGTAGTGCTTGAGCAGGACGTGCAGCACGGCCTCCATGCCCTGCATGCACAGCCTCTGGCCGCGGAACCGCGGGGGCACGTAGGTGCCGCCCACCTGCACCCCCTCGCGGCCAGTCGTGCCGACGTTGAGCTGGAAGACGACCTCGCCGTCGCGCTCCATCACCCAGGTCTTGCCGGCGATGATGCGCTCCTTGACCACCCGCGCGTGCAGCTCCGGATCCTCGTCGTATGGATCTCGGCCCAGATCCTCGTATTCCATGCGCGCGGACCGCTCGACCAGCAGGGTCCAGTCCGACATCCGCGCTCGGCGCAGGCCCTTGGGTGGGGGACGGGGTGGGGGGCTGGTGGCGACGTACAGGTGCTGCTCGTGAAAGCGCTTGGGCTTCCGCGAGCCCGCCCACTCCGCAAACATCGGGTCGACCTGGTCGCGCGGGCCCACCATCATGGTCGGCTGGTGCCGCCGGGCGAGCCAGCGTCCGAGCGCGCTGGCATGCTCCGGGTCGGGGCTCCAGGGCACGGCCAGCCGACCGGGGATCAGCAGCACCACGCCACCGAGGCCCACGCCGTCGTCCACGGCGTACCAGTAGCCCCGGTCCATCGGCTGGCTGGCGGCGAAGCCCCGCAGGAACAGGTTGACGACCGGCTCCGCCTCGAGGACCTCCTCGAGCGCGGCTTCGTCCCCCGTGGTGAGCTGTCGGACGTCCACGACCCTCCCGATGCTGCGACGGGCATGCTACACGCAGCGCCCCCCGAGGGAGGTCCCGAGTCCATGCAGATCCGCTCCTCTTCCGTCATCGCACACCCCATCGGGCGCGTCTGGCGTGCCTACCGGGACGAGCTTCCCGAGATCGCCAAGACCATCCCGGACATCGCGGAGGTGCGGGAGCTGGCGCGGACCGAGCGGGAGGGCGGCGCGACCATCCACAACCTGTGGATCTCGTCGACCTCGCTGCCGCCGCTGGTGGACAAGGTCATCAAGCCCGAGCACCTGCGCTGGGACGACTACGCCGAGTGGGACGACGTCGAGCACCACGTGGACTGGAAGATCGCCACCAAGGTCTTCACCGAGCGCATCCGCTGCGGCGGTCGCAACCGCTTCGAGGCCATCGACGACAAGAGCACTCGGCTCACCATCCAGGGCGACCTGCAGATCGACTTCGATCGCCTGCCGGGCATGCCCCGCATGCTGTCCAAGCGGATCGGCCCGCGCCTGGAGAAGTTCTTCGTCTCGCTGATCACGCCGAACCTGGAGAAGGTCACGGTGCACCTGCGGGACTACCTGGATCGCAAGGCAGCCGAGGAGCAGGCGTGAACACCCCCAAGGCCGAGTCGGTCAGCGAGCAGGGCCAGCCAGACGGCTTCGTCGTCGGCACGGGCTTCGAGCGGCAGGTGGGCTCCGGCGGCGACACCCGCCTGCTGATCAGCGTGTCCACGGACCGCCTGGCGGACGTGCACCTCGCGCTCCTCGGTGCGCTCGAGGCCCCGCTGACCCTGCTCTACCGCCGCAAGGTCAACCGGACCGCGCCGCGGGAGAATGGAGCTCCGCCCGAGGACTTCCTCGCCCCGGATCTGTCGCTGGACGAGGTGCGCGCCGCCCTGTCCGAGGCGTCCGACCTCGTGTGGCACGACGCCCGCTGCGAGGTGTGGGTGCGCGGCATGATGGGCGAGCAGATCATCTTGGACCAGGACGGCGTGCTCTACGCCTACCCGGACGACCACAGCTTCCGTGACGTGCTCGCCGAGGTGGGCATCGACGAGGATCCCGAGGTCCAGGTCCTGCTCGATCGCGACTATGTCAAGCACTGGTTCCACGCCTCCTGCGACGCCCAGGAGGAGGCCCTGCTGCGCCGGGTGATGGCGGTGCCGGTCGCGCCCCAGGGGGACGCGGGGTGAGCCTGGCCGCGCCGGCTGTGGGGGAGGACTTCAGCGGTCTGCCCCGCTCGTACACGATCCGCGAGGGGCTGGTCATCGAGCCGAACCTCGTGCTCGCCCCGATGGAGGGCGTCACCGACGTGACCTTCCGCCGGCTGGTGCGACAGATCGGTGGCTGCGGCATGACGTTCACCGAGTTCATCCCCGCCCACGGCCTGTCCCATCGCAGCGCCCGCGAGCTGCTGATGGCGCAGTTCGACCCCGAGGAGCGCCCGATCACCATCCAGGTGTTCGGCAACGAGCCCGCCGTGCTCGCCGATGGGGCCCGGGTCGCCC
>CALATR010001271.1 GCA_937891875.1 uncultured Pseudomonadota bacterium
CCCGCCCGAGGAGGCCGCGGCCACCATCGCCGACGCCGACGCAGAAGAAGAGGGCGAGGCGGGGGAGGGCGGAAGGCATGGGGAGGCATCCGGGTCACGGGGAGGCGCGCGCATGGTAGCTCTGCTGCAAGCGCGGTGCCGGTTGGCCTCTCGCTTGCACTGTCCGAGGTGAGGCTCGCCTGGTGTCCAACCAGCCACGGGCCCTCTGGCTCGACAAGGAGGAGACATGAAGCCCCACATCCTGATGCTCCTGGGATTGACCGTCGCAAGCACCGCCTGCGAGGACATCAGCAGCAGCGACCTGCTGACCAGCGGAATGAGCGCCGTCGTCTACGGAACCGCCGAGGGGGAGGACTCGACCCGGGTGATGGTCGAGCTGCGGGCCGGCGGACGGCTGTCCAACACGATGGTCGATCTGCAAGGCGACGACGAGCTGGTCGCCACCAGCGGCGAGCAGAGCGTCACCCTGCAGAAGCAGAGCCTCGGCGACTACCACAACTACGTCGGCAACCTGACCGGCGGCGAGGAGGACATGGCGGTCAACGTGGCCCTGCTGCGCACGGTCGACCAGGGTGCGCCGGCCTCGACCTTCACCCTGCCCGCGCCGTTCGCCTTCGACACCAGCGGTGACGCGATCAGCCCGACCCAGAACCTGGCGTTCACCTGGAGTCCGGCCAACACCAACGACGACATGGAGGTCGTCATCGACGGCGACTGCATCCTCCCCTGGAGCAAGGAGCTCGACGGTGATCCCGGCAGCTTCGAGATCCCCGGCGAGGAGATCGAGCCCGTCGGCGAGCAGGGCGAGAGCTGCTCGGTCGAGGTGAAGCTGCGGCGCGTGCGCGGCGGCCAGCTCGACGCGGCCTTCGAGGAGGGCGGCCTCGTGCAGGGCCGGCAGCTGCGCACCTTCGAGGCCACTTGGTCGGACGGAGCCTAGCCGCCCGGGATACCCCCCGCTCCTCCCCGGAGCTCCCGTGCCGCTCGACGTCATCGACCACCGCGCCGACCCGGACGCCTGGGCCCGATCCCTGGGCGTCTCCCGCGAGGCGGTCGACCTGCTGCTGGACGCCGACTTCATCGACCTGCACCTGGATCTCGAGGTCCCGGTGCGGGTCATCGGCTACGACCCGACCCGGCGCCACCGCACCCCCAAGCGGCCGCCGCCCCTGTGGGGGCACACCGACCTGCCGCGGATCATCGAGGCAGGCCTGACCGGGGTCGTCTACGACATCGCGACCAACCCGGCGCGTCCGCCGAAGAACCGCCAGGCGACGACCCTGCGCAACATCGCGCGCATCCGGGAGCGGGCTGCCCGCCACCCCGATCAGCTGGCGGTGGTGACCAACGCATCCGAGTACGACGCCGCCCGGTCCGCGGGCCGGCTGGCCCTGTGGATCTCGCTTCAAGGCGGCAACGCGATCGTGCACGACCCCAGCGTGCTGGACGGCGAGATCGGCCGGGTGCTGCACCGGATCACCCTGGTGCACCTGACCAGCTCGCGCCTGGGGGGCACCAGCAGTCCCGCCGGGCCGGACGGGGGGCTTGGACTCGCCGGCAAGGACATGATCGAGCGCTGCAACGCGGCCCGGGTGTTCATCGACCTCGCCCACGCGGGCAAGAAGACCTTCTGGGAGGCGCTGGGGGTGCACGCCCGGGATGTGCCGCCCATCGTCAGCCACACCGGCGTGGACGGCGTGCGCAAGCACTGGCGCAACCTGGACGACGATCAGATCCGGGCGATCGTCGATCGCGGCGGCGTCATCGGCATCATGTATCAGTCGAACTTCCTCGATCGGACCCTGCTCTACGCCCGTCGCGCGCGGATCGTCGACCACCTCGAGCACGTCATCGCGGTGGCGGGAGAGGACGCGGCGGCGATCGGCACCGACTACGACGGCGCCATCGTGCCGCCCGGCGACCTGCCCTGCGTGACCCACCACCCGAAGCTGGTGCAGGACATGCTGGACCGGGGCTGGTCGGAGACCCGGATCCGCAAGATCCTCGGGCAGAACTACCTGCGGGTCGTGCGACAGATGCGTCCCTCGTAGAGGTGTTCACTCGCCGAGAACACACGTTTGCCCTCACATTGTGCTGTCAACTCCCTTTCGTTTGCGCCGATGGGCTCCGACGAGGATGCAAGTTCCTCCGTCGTTTGGGCCCCCGCGGATCGAAACCGGTACCAGGCCTGGGTCGTTCTCGCATCGAGAACGTTTGTACGACGGAATCATCGCCGGTACTGTGAATGAAGTCTTGATGTCGGGGAGCCTTCATGGGGCGCGGTCGAAGAGGGTCGTACAACGTGCTCGTGGCGCTGATGGTGCCCGTCGTCCTGGCCATGTTGGCGCTGGGCATCGACGTGTGGACCATCGTGCAGGCCCAGTCCAAGCTGCAGGTCGCGGTGGACGGTGCGGCCATCGCCGGCGCCTCCGCGCCCACCCGCCTCGCCGAGGCCCGCCGCCGCGCGCTCGCCAATGCCGAGTACAACGAGCTCTACCCGGGCAGCGAGATCACCGAGGTCGACCTGGTCACCGGCGAGTACAACGACGACGTCGGCACCTTCCAGCAGCTCACCACCCGCCCCAACGCCGTACGCGTCACCGCCCGAGGCAAGGTCGCCCTGCCGTTCGGCTCCTTCATCGGCATCGACACCGCGCCGATCAGCGCCGAGGCCCACGCCTGGTACGTCGCCTTCGACTGCCAGATCTTCGTCGACAGCTTCTCCGACCTGTCCGGCACCGTACGCGGCGACGGCTGGAACTCCTGCGAGGAGCCCGTGTACGCGGGCGGCACCGAGCCCATCAGCTACTGCAGCAACGGCGACATCGACCTGCGCGGCTCGGTCACCTACGACGGAGACATGAACCCGGGCCCGGGGGGCAGCATCTCGCTGGGCGGCTCGGCGTCCTACACCGGCGACAGCCACGAGCTGTCCTACGAGATCGACCTCCCGGACTTCGAGCGCGAGGCGGCGCTGGCCCGGCTGTACAACGACAACGGGGGCCGCTTCGGCCTGCACTACACCCTGTCCGGCGGCCGCGAGGTCACCATCGGGCCAGGGACGTTCTATTTCGAGACCCTGCGCGTGGTCGGCACGTCGAAGCTCAACCTGCAGCCACCCATCGACATCTACGTCGACGGCACGGTCTTCGTCAGCGGCGACTCCGAGATCACCACCTTGGGGACCAACGCCGAGGCCAGCAACCTCATCGTCACTGACAACAGCACGGTCGACCTGCTGGGAACGGTGTCGCTGTACGGCTCGCTCATCGCGCCCGACGCTGACGTGAGGATCGGCGGCACGGCCGAGTTCTACGGCCTGTTCATGGCCGACACCCTCGACGTCAACGGCACCGCCGACTTCCACACCGACTCCTGCTTGTCCTTCGAGGACTTCGGGCTCGATCTGCCGAGCCAGGCCCTCGCCCCCACCCTGGTCACCATCCAGTGAGGCGCACGATGTCCCGCCCCGTTGTCCACCGTCGCCGCCGCCTCGGCGGCAGCGCCATCGAGTTCGCGCTGTTGATGCCGCTCTTCCTCGGTGTCCTGGCCGGGATCATCGAGTACGGCTGGTACGAGCAGCGTCAGGCCCTGCTCACGTCTGCGGTGCGGCGGGCGGCCCGCACGGGAGCCACGGCAGGCGAGTACGAGTCACCGGTGGAGAACGCCAAGGCCAAGCTGACCGAGGGGCTCGTCGACCACGGCTTCACCGCGTCCGACGTGGTGGTCGAGGTGCGCGGCAGCGCCCCCGACGCGGTCGTCTACGTCGAGTCCCAGGTGAAGTACGACGCCCTGCTGGGCCTCGTGCCCGTTCCCCCCAAGAACGCCGCCGCCGTCGGCATGCGGCTCGAGGTGCAGAACCGCTGACGGGTGCTGTGTACACCCATGATCTCGTGGGGTGCAACGAAATCGTCATGCTGCCGGACCGCACGGACGGGTATCTCAGGATACACTCGCGCCGGGCGGGCCCATGCAGACGTGCGTCTACGACTACCTCGACTACCGGCAGTTCCTCGCGGACGCCTACGTCGAGCTGAAGCAGGTCGAGCCCGCGTTCAGCTACCGGTACTTCGCCCGTCGCGCGGGCATCAAGTCCCCCAGCTACCTGAAGCTGGTCACGAACGGCGAGCGGAACCTGTCTGACGGCATGGCGGAGCGCTTCGCCCACGCCCTGCGACTGGACGACGCCGCCACCCGCTTCTTCTGCACCCTGGTGTCCATGAACCAGGCCCCGCGGACCGAGGATCGGGCCCGCCACTACGAGGCGCTCGCGGGCATGGTGCAGTACCGCCAGGTCAAGTGGATCGAGCCGCATCAATACCGATATTATGGGCGTTGGTACTGCGTTCCAGTGCGTGAGCTGGTGGGTCGCGACGACTTCCGGGAGGACCCCGAGTGGATCGGGCGCCAGCTCCGTCCGGCGATCACCGCCGAGGAGGCGACCGAGGCGATCGACACCTTGCTCGCGCTGCAGCTCCTCCGACGGGACGAGCGCGGCCGGCTCGTGCAGCACGAGGCCCTGGTCACGACCGGCCCCGAGCTGCGCACCCTCTCCCTGCGGCGCTTCCACCAGCAGATGCTCGCTCTCGCCAGCGACGCCATGGACGACGTGCCCGTCGACGAGCGGGAGGTCGGCGGGGTCACCGTCCGATTGACCGCGCACCAGGTCCGTCACCTCAAGCGCCGCATGTGGGAGATCCGCCAGGAGGTCCTGCAGCTCGAAGGCGAGGACACGTCGGACGAGCCCGAGGCGGTCTACCACCTCGCCCTGCAGCTCTTTCCCCTGACCCGGCCGGGTTGAGGACCTCATGAACACGCGCATCGCCTCGCTCACCCTCGCGCTGGCCGTCGGTCTCGGCGGCTGCATCGACCACGAGCTCGACCCCCTGGGCACCGACAGCGGCAACGCCATGGACGTCGACCTGGGCATGGCGGCGGAGCGGCGTCGGGCCGCCACCGCGTCCGAGATCTCCCAGGCCTGGATGGGCATCAACGGCGTCGCGCCGCTGCCCTGCGGTGGCGGCACCGTGGAGGATCCCCAGCTGGGCTGGGCCGACGACCTCGCCGTGGACCTGCTCGAAGGCGCGGATCTCGGCCAGACCGAGCTGCCGACCGACGACACGTACTGCGGCCTGTTCGTGAAGGTCGGGCGCCTGGAGGGCCAGAGCTCCCCCCTCGGCGAGCGCTACGCCGTCGTGCTCGAGGGTGTCACGACCGGCGGCCGCGCGTTCGAGATCCGCATGCCCGACGAGATCGAGCTGGTCCTGCGCGACGACGGCAGCACCCTCACCCCGCGCGAGGCGGTCGGGGCCGTCGTGCTGCACGACCTGGACGCCTGGATCGCCGGGGTCGATCTGGACGGGCTCACCCCGGACGGGGACGGCGTGGTGCGGATCGACGAGGGCGACGAGGGCCTGCTCGAGCGGCTGGAGCAG
>CALATR010001272.1 GCA_937891875.1 uncultured Pseudomonadota bacterium
CGCTTCTGCGCGGAGGATGGTCGCCTCCTTCTCGGCCTGGGCCTGCAGGATGGTCGCCTCACGACGGCCGCGCGCCGAGAGGACCGCGCTCTCCTGCTCGCCCTCGGCGGTGAGGATGGCGGCGCGCTTGAGGCCCTCGGCCTGGGTGATCTCGGTTCGACGCCGGGTCTCGGCTGCGCGCTGCTCGGCGAGGATCCGGCCGAACTCCCCCAGGTCGATGTCCTTGATCTCGACGCGGTCGACCTTGATGCCCCAGGGGTCCGTCGCCTCGTCCAGCTGGGTGCGCAGGGCGGTGTTGATCTTGTCCCGGCTGACCAGGAGCTCGTCCAGCTCGTACTTGCCGCACTCGTCGCGCAGGGCGGACTGAACGAGCTTCTGCAGCGCGGCCACGTAGTCGCGCACCTCGTAGACGGCCTTGTGGGGGTCCATGACCCGGTAGTACACGACGGCGTCGATGAAGACGGTCGCGTTGTCCCGCGTGATGATCGACTCCTTGGGGTAGTCGTCGACCTGCATGCGGGTCGGGATGATGGCCACGGCCATGCGCGGCGAGACGAACACCCGGCCCATCTGATCGTGGCGGATCTCGGAGATGCGGAAGCGGCCTATCGACTCGCCGTAGCCCCACAGGGAGAGCAGGATGGCCACGCCGGGCTCGGCGATGCGCACGAACTTGCCGCGGCGCTCGATGATCCGCACCTCGCCCTGCCGCACGACCGCGTACTGGACCAGCCCCAGGGTCAATGTCTCGATCAGACTCATCCCTACCTCCGTGGCCCGCGTGCCGGGCTCGCCGCATCGTAGACGACGCGGCTCACCCGTGGGCCGCGGGGCCTAGTCTTCCTTGGGCGGAAGCGGGCAGGGAGGTGCAGACCCATCCGTGTACGCCGTGGGGCTGATCTGCCGGGCGGTGACGTCCACGTCGAGGCCGCTGATCCGGATCCGACCGTCGGCTGCACTGCCGCCGCCGTAGCTGACCCCAGACGTGCCTCCGCGCCCGCCGAGCGCCCGCAGGGAGCCATCGTCGATGACGACCTTGTCGCCGTGGATCCAGATGGCGCCACCGGCGCCGCCGCCGCCACCGCCAGACGCGCAGCTGCCGCTGCTCTTGCCGCCGCCGTAGCCGCCGTCGGCCTTGATCTCGCCGGTGATGGTGATGTAGCTGGCGAAGATCCTGATCGCGCCGCCGCCGCCACCGCCACCGCCACCGTTGGCCGCGCCGCCCGCACCGCCGCCGCCTCCACCGAACTCGAAGCCGAGGTCGGAGGACCCGAACGCCGCACCCCCGCGCCCGAAGGTGCCGGTGGTGCCGCTGCCGTCCCGGCCGGGATCCGCGTGGCCGCCGCCACCGCCGGCAAAGCCGGTGGAGCCGGAGACCTGCCCGCCGGTGGCGGGAAGGGAGGTGAGGCCGAACGCCGGGCCGCCGTCGCCGCCGCGGGCGATGGAGCCGCCGGTGGGATCTCCGCCGTTGGGGGAGCCGCCGTCGCCGTTGCTGTTGCTGCAGCCGCCGCCACCACCGCCGCCGCCGCCTCCCGGGCCGGCCGCGCCGCCGTCGCCCGCGGTGCCGCTGACGCTGTTGACGCCGTCCTGGCCGCGCAGATCGATGAGTCCGTCGACCCGGATCTGGAAGGCGTACAGGGAGACCGCCTCGCCGGGACGGAACTGCAGGATGCCGCCGGGCTCGATCTCGACGCGCTGGAAGTGGTGCTCGCCGCCGTCCAGGGTCACGATCTCGTCGCGCGCGATGACGAGGTCGCCGTCGCTCTTGTCCGAGCAGGTGCAGCCCGCGCGCACGTCCGCGCTGCCGTCATCGCAGTCGTCGCCGTTCAGGACGGCATCGCCGGGCACGTCACAGACGACCTTCTCGGTCGAGGGATCGCCCAGGTCGTCGCCGTCCTTGTCCTCGTAGGTCGGGGTGCCGTCGACCACGCCGGGCTCGTCGACGACCGAGTCGCAGTCGTCGTCCGCGCCGTTGCAGTACTCGGGCGCCCCGGGCTTCTTCTCGGGGTCGGTGTCGTCGCAGTCCTCGCTGTTGTCGACGTAGCCCTCGGGCTCGAAGCAGGCGTAGAGCAGACCCTCGGGGTCGCCGTAGCCGTCGCCGTCGACGTCCGCATACCAGGCGTCGGACTGCTCGCTGCCCTCGTCCACCGCGCCGTCGCAGTCGTTGTCCGCGTTGTCGCAGACCTCGACGCCGCCGGGGTAGGCCTCGCCGTCGGCATCGTCGCAGTCGCCGGCCTCCAGCACGTAGCCGGCCGCGATGGGCTGGCACTCCTTGACCCAGATGCGGTCGTCGCCGAAGCCGTCACCATCGCGGTCGAAGTACCACACCGGGCTGTCGACCGGCTGCTCGTCGACCTCGCCGTTGCAGTTGTTGTCCTTGTCGTCGCAGAGCTCCGGCGCGCCCGGGTAGACCGTCGCGTCGTCGTCGTTGCAGTCGTTCTCTGCGGCAACGGCGTCGCCGTCCGCGTCGGGAGGACCGCAGCCGCCGAGGCCGAGTCCGACCAGCAGCGAGAGCGGCAGGAGCAGCGCCGACCAGGGACGCTTTGGAAGGACACCACGCAGCCCGTGGGCAGAGCTGCGGTCGTTGTTCCACTGCATGCGCTTATTCCGCCACTTCTTCGTCCCAGGGAGTCTCGCAGGAGGGGTCCGCCTTGTCGGTGTAGGCGCGGTCCTCATCCACTGTGCCCGTTGCGACCAGGTCCTTGCCACTCACTCGGACGCGACCGACCGAGCCCGCGCCGCCGACGGTGCCATCCGCGTAGAAGTAGCCGCCCTTGTAGCCGGTGCCGAAGTTGCCGCCGGCGATCAGGATCTCGCCGGTGAAGTCGACGCGGTCGCCGTGCAGCCACACTGCGCCGCCCGCGCCTCCGCCTCCGCCACCCCCGCCGTAGTAGCAGCTGGTGTAGCCGCGGTTCTCGCCGTTGGCGCCGCGTGCGTCGATGGTGCCGGTCACGATGATCTCGCCGGCCACGATCTTGAGGGCACCGCCCCCGCCGCCACCGCGACCGCCGTCGGCCCCGCCGCCACCGCCGCCGC
>CALATR010001273.1 GCA_937891875.1 uncultured Pseudomonadota bacterium
CAGGACGTGAGGGGTTGGACCTTCGCATCGCCAGATGCAACCCCTCTCGTCCTGACCCCGACGATGACGCATCGCCAGATGCAACCCCTCTCGTCCTGACCCCCTTCCGGGACCAAATGGGCCGCGGTCGGGGTGAACTGCAACCCCTCTCGTCCTGACCCCGACGATCCGGCAAGCCCGCGGGCGCACGTAGCCCCGCCAAATGTCGGGAATGGCTACGCGTAGTCCCTCGAATGTCGGTGTGCCGCCTGCCCAGGCTGTAGCCGGAACGGGCAAACGCCGAATAGCTCCCTGTGCTGCCTCCGGGATCCTGGCCTCTGAGGCGTGGCACCGACATTCGGGCGACTACGTGTTCCCACCCCCGACACCCGGGGCGACTACGCGTCCCGGAGGTCTCACACCTGTCGGCCTGAGCCCGATCCCCCCGCTCACCCCACCGGCGCGCGCACCATGCATTGCGACAGCGCCTCGCCCAGCCGCTCCGCCAGCACGTCCCGCCCGTACTGCTGGGCGATCGCGCGCTCTCCGGCGGTGATCGGCGTGGCCCACAGCACCAGCACCGGCTCGCCGTCGATGTCCGGAAGCTCCAGCTCGATGCCAGGCGGTGGCGCAGGATGGAGGAAGATCGCACCAAATGGGTCGGGCAGGCTACCCATGGACACGGTGTGGCCCGAGCCCAGCCAGGTCAGGCGCTCCCACGGCAGCGGGGCCAGGCCCGAGAGCGCCCGCATCCACGGTGCCTCGTCCGACACGCTGGGGTGCAGGGCGATCGCCAGCTCGAAGCGGGTGCCCGGTGTGCCTTCTCGGAGGTGCAGCTCGGCCTGGGGCTGGCGGCGCAGGGCGTTCGCGAGGGTGATCGCGACGCGGCCGGGCGGGCGGTCGAGGAGCGCCATGCCGCGGGGTGGCCAGGTGCCGCCATCGATGGCGAAGTAGCGCTGCATCGGGCCGATCTGCGCCTGAATCGCCTCCAGCTGGGCGTCGCGAACCGGAGTGAACGGATCCTGCTGCCAGCGGTCCCACCAGGCCCGGTCGGCGTGAACGCGGTCGACCAGGGCGGTCGCGTCGGCGAGCGACCACGCCATCGGACCCCGACCCCGCGCGGCCGCCGCGTACCCGGGGCAGGCCTGCCCGTCCGCCCACGCGGGAAGCACGGCCAGGACGTCGTCGCCGTCGAGCAGCGCCACCCCGTCGCCCTCCTGCAGCCACACCAGGGCGAGGCCGTCTGGCGAGAGTGCACGTCCGGGGCCGGGATCGACGCAGTGGGTCGCGGGCTGCAGGGGCGCGTCCCCCTCGCGGGCGGGGCTGGGGTCGAAGCGCTCGGGAGCTTCGACCAGGTTGCGGACCCACACGGCGCGGATCGGGACCTTGCCCCGCAGGGGCTCCGCAGGCACGAGCCACAGGGTGACGCAGCGCTCGTCGTCGTCGACGATGGCGTGCAGGGTTCCGTCGGGGTTCTGCTGCTGGATGAGGATGGCGGCCATGGGCGGCAGCATGGCATAGGAGGGCCCCTCGCTCGGAGCCCCCCATGACCCGCCTCGCCGGCCTGCTGATCCTGCTCACCGCCTGCAACACGCCCTCGCCGCAGGCCCCGCCGGCAGAGCCCGGGGAGCAGGCCGCTCCCGAGGGCAAGGAGGACACCGTGCCGATCCTCGCCGAGGCCGTCGCCGGGGTGACCGACCCCGCACTCGCCGACCTGCTCCGCCGCCACTGGGACGCGACGATGCGGCGCTACCCGCGCTGGGCCACCTCGCTGGGCGATCACCGCTTCGACGATCAGCTCACCGACCCCTCCGCCGAAGCGCGCAAGGCCTGGCAGGACCAGCAGGACGGCTTCCTGGCCGAGGCGACCGCGCTCGACGAGGCGTCCCTGAACGAGGCGGATCGCCTGACCCGCGCGTTGTTCATCGAGGGCCTCACCTACGACGCCCAGGGGCGCGTCTGCCGCGAGTGGCACTGGTCGGTCAGCCCCCGGTACAACCCCTACACCTCGGCGTCGGACCTGCACGAGAGCCTGCCGGTCACGACGCCGGAGCGCGCGGCTGCCCAGCTGGCCCGGGTCGCCGCCCTGCCGGCCATCTTCGACGCCGAGATCGCCGACCTCGGCATCGGTCTGGAGGAGGGGCTCGTCGCCAACGCCGCGTCGGTGGAGCTGGTGGTGAAGCAGCTCGACGGCGAGCTCGACAAGGACGTCACCGAGTGGCCCCTGTTCAAGATCGCCACCGATGCGAAGCTCGACGCGGCGGGCAAGGAGAAGCTGGCTTCCGACCTGGAGAAGGTGGTCGAGGAGCAGGTGCGCCCCGCGGTCGCTCGCTACCGGGACTTCCTGCGCGACAAGGTGCTGCCCGCCGCCCGCGGTGCTGGCAAGGAGGGGCTCGCCGCCTTGCCGCTCGGGGAGGCCTGCTACGCCGCCAAGGTCCGTCGGTACACCACGCTTCCGTCCGCCTCCGCCGCCGAGCGCCACGCCTCGGGCAAGGCCGAGCTGGAGCGCATCCACGCCGAGTTCCGCGAGGTCGGTCAGCGCGCCTTCGGCACCGACGATCTGCAGGCGATCTTCACGAAGCTTCGCGAGGAACCCTCTCTGCGGTTCGAGACCGAGGAGCAGGTCGAGCAGGCGGCCAAGGACCACCTCGCCCGCGCCGAGGCGGCCATCCCGAAGTGGTTCGGCCGGCTGCCCAAGGCGAAGTGCACGGTCGAGCGCATCCCCGATCACGAGGCGCCCTACACGACCATCGCGTACTACAAGCGCCCCGAGGCCGAGCTGGGCGGGCGCTACGCGATCAACACCTACAAGCCCGAGACCCGGCCCCGGGCCGAGGCCGCCGTGCTCGCCTACCACGAGTCCATCCCCGGCCATCACCTGCAGATCGCGATCGCCCAGGAACTCCCTGATGTTCCGGCCTTTCGTCGCTACCGGGGCATGACCGCCTTCGTCGAGGGCTGGGGGCTGTACAGCGAGCGCCTCGCCGACGAGATGGGCCTGTACGACGGGGACATCGACCGCCTGGGCGTGCTGTCCTTCGACGCCTGGCGGGCGTCGCGTCTGGTGGTCGACACCGGCCTGCACGACCAGGGCTGGTCGCGGGAGCAGGCGGAGACGTTCATGCGCGAGAACACCCCGCTGGCCGTGAACAACATCGAGAACGAGGTGGACCGCTACATCACGACGCCGGGGCAGGCGCTCGCCTACAAGACCGGTCAGCAGGAGATCCTCGCCCTGAGGGCGAACGCGGAGCAGACGCTGGGCGAGGCCTTCGACATCAAGGCGTTCCACGACGTCGTGCTGGGCGCAGGAGCGGTGAGCCTGCCCGTGCTGCGCCAGCGGGTGGCTGACTGGATCAAGGCGACGAAGCAGCCTTCTCCGTAGGCCCACGTCGTCTCGTGGCCCATCTGCACCGATGCAGGGAACAGGCGGGCTTGCATGGGCGTTACAGCCACCCACCGCGCGCATGGCGCCACCCGGAGACCCGATGCGTACCGTACTGCTGTTCCTCGCCGCGATCGCCCCCCTCGCCGCCCAGGCCGCAGACCCCGAGCCAGCCCCCGCTGGCGAGGGCACCCTGGTCGTGCAGAAGCAAGGTCTCTTCCCGACCTTCGTGTGGGTCGACGGTCGCTCCATCGGCAAGGTCACCAAGCGCAAGCCCCGCGAGATGCGCGTCGGCGCCGGCTGGCACGAGGTCTGGTACGCGGGCGATCCCGACGGGGTCGTCACCCTGTGCCACGGGCTGGTCCACGTGGACAACGGCGGTACCGTGACTCCGCTGTACCGGGATCGAGGGTGCGAGGGCCTCACCGGCGGCTGGCCCGACGGTCCGTCTGCCTTCAAGGGGGCGGAGGTCCGCTTCCGCGTGGACGGCGAGCTGGACGCCTGGGTCTCCATCGACGGTGGCCAGCCGATGGCCTTCCCGGACATGCCCTTCAGCCTCAACCTTGCGCCCGGACCCCACAACTTCGTCCTCTACGATGACGTGATGGACGCAAACGTCATCGATCAGGGCACGGTCACCCTGGGCCCGGGCGAGATGATCCCGGTCACCTGCACGGTCGCGGGCTGCGTGGGCTTCGACGCGCCCCCGGTCTTCATCGTCGAGCTCCGCGAGGCCCCCGCCATCCAGGTCGCCACCCCCGGCGTCCGCATCGACCTCGCCATCGGCGCCGGCCCGACCGGTGCGGGCATGTCGATGAGCGTCGACGATGGCATGGGCGGTGGCGCGAGCATCGACATGGGCGTCGACGTGGACGACGGCAGCGGCACCGGCGCCGGCATGCGCATGAACGTCGACGTGGACGACGGCACGGGCGGCGGAGCGAGCATCGACATGAACGTGGAGATCGAGGAGTAGGGGAGTGGCGGGACTGGACGGGAAGTCGGGGAGGGGCGCGGCGACGCTCGGCACAGAGGCACAGAGGCACCGAGGGCTCCGCAGAGGGGGAATCGGTGCTTTGAGCGCCGGCTTTCAACACGGATGAGGTCCGGAGGCCTGACTGAGGGAGGCGTGGCGGGCCGGAATGGCGTCCGCTGGAGCGCGGCTCGAACGGGCCCGAGAGGTTCGTTCCTCCCGAAGGACCACCGACGGCTTGCACGCCCGAGAGGACGACCGCGCGGGTCGCCCCGCCGATCGAGTCCCCCAAACCGCCCTCGCCAGCACGATCATCTGCGCCCGAACGCCTCCCACCTCCGTCAGATCTCCGGTCCTCCGCTCCTCCGCGGTGAAGACCGGCGCTCGAAGTCCCTCATCCCCTCTGTGACCCCCTCGGTGCCTCTGCGCCTCTGTGCCGAGTGCCGCCGCGAACCGCCACTGCCACCCCGATCCGCCGTTCCTACCAAGGCTCTCCGCCTGGGTAGAACTCGGCCAGTTCCACCTTCACCCCGCTGCCCTCCAGCGCCTTCGCGAACACCGCGCGGTCGGAGCCTGCGTAGTGGAAGGGCACGACGCGGGTGGGGGCGAAGGCCTTGACGCAGGCGGCGGCCTCCTCCGGGGGCATCGTGTAGGGCAGGTTCATGGGCACGAAGGCCAGGTCGATGTCGGTCAGGGCCTTCATCTCGTCGGTACACTCGGTGTCCCCGGCGATGTAGATCCTCTTGCCGTCCACCTTCACGATGTAGCCGTTTCCTCGGCCCTTCTCGTGGAACACGCCACCCTCCTCCGGGCCGCGGACCAGGTTGTACATGGGCACCGCGGTGAGCTCCATGCCGGCGACCTCGACGGTCTCGCCGTTGCCGACCACCGTGTCCAGGGACCGGCCCTCCAGCTTCTCGCCCACCGCCTCCGGACCGACGAAGAGGGTGCCGTCCTGCGCGACCTTGGCGATGGCCTCGGGGTCGGTGTGGTCGAAGTGGATGTCGGTCAGCACGATGACGTCGGCCTTGGGCTTGCCGTCGAGCGCACCCTTGGACCACGGGTCGAACCAGACCGTCCTTCCGCCTGCCTGGAGCATCATGGTCGCGTGGTAGACGGGCGTGATGACGATCGGGCCGGTCGCACCCTGCACGGTGACGGCGCCGGCCGGGGCGGTCTCGACGGCAGTGGGCTCGGCGGCCGGGGTGCCTTCGGTGGCCGCGGGGGGCGGCGTCGCGGGTGTGCGCGTCGGCTGGCTCCCGGAGCCGACCGGGGTCGTGGCGTGGGTGCCGCCGCAGGCGACGAGAAGGGCGAGGGGGAGCAGGATGCGCATGATTCCTCCGGGGTCCGCGCTGCCTACCCTGACCCCGCGTGCTCGCCCGGGCTGTGTCCAGATTTTGTGAGCCGGGGCGCGCACAACGGGGTATGGGGCGGCGCCTCTATGTTCTGGAGATCTGCTATGCGCCCCGTCGTGTTCCTCGCGCTCCTCGCCACTGTCGCCGGCTGCAACGAGACGGGCCTCCGCCCGGACCTCGGCCTCGAGAACCCCGACGACACCGATGGCGACGGGGGCAACGGAGGCGGCGGCGGCAACGGCAAGGTCGAGGAGTGCAACGGCATCGACGACGACGAGGACGGCGAGGTCGACGAGGGCTTCCCGGACACCGACGGTGACGGCATCGCGGACTGCATCGACGACGACTGCGAGCTCGAGATCGCGCTGGGCCGCGACGTCATCGTGGACCCCGACTGCCTCGCCCCCGACGTGACCGTCACCGATCCCTGGAACGTGAACATCGAGTGGCAGTGGACCGGCATCGCGGGTCGCTCCACGGTGTCCAACGTCATCATGACGCCTGTGGTCGGAAACCTCACCGACACCGACGGCGACGGGGACATCGACAAGGATGACACCCCGGACATCGCGTTCGTGGCCTTCGCCGGCTTCTCCATCGGCTCCGGCGAGCTGGTGGTCGTGCCCGGCGATGGCGGCGTCGAGCGCTGGACGCGCCCCAACTGGAACGGCGGCGGCGGCATCGCCATGGCGGACGTCAACGGCGATGGCCTCACCGACATCGTCGGCTTCGACACCTCCCGTCGGCCCCAGGCGGTCAGCCACGACGGCACCCAGCTGTGGACGTCTACGTCCGCCGTCACCACCTCCTACCCCCAGGCGACGGTCGCCGATCTCGATGGGGACGGCAACCCCGAGGTCATCGCCGACACGCTGATCCTCGACGGTGCCACCGGCGCGGTGAAGGCCTCGCTGACCATCAGCGGCTCCATCCCCTACCGCCTGCCCGCGGTGGGCGACCTGAACCAGGACGGCCGCCAGGAGGTCATCGTCGGAAACACGGTGTTCTCATCCGAGGGCACGGCCCTGTGGTCCTCCACCGTGACCGGCACCTACGGCCACTGGGCCGCGATCCTCGACACGGACGGAGACCCGGAGGCCGAGGTCGCCATGGTCGGTGGCGGACGCCTCGCGATCTACGACCACGACGGCACCCAGAAGGTGAACGTCACCGCCGGCACCGGTCAGCCCGGCGCGCCCTGCGTCGCCGACTTCGATGGCGACGGTGACGCCGAGATCGCGTGGGGCTCGTCCAACCAGCTCAACATGTACGAGCTCGACGGCACCCGGGTCTGGGGCGCCAGCGTGGACGACAGCTCGGGCCTTGCCTCGTGCTCCGGCTACGACGTCGATGGCGACGGCATCTTCGAGGTGCTCTTCGCCGACCAGAACACCTTCCACATCTTCGACGGCGCCACTGGCTCGATCCGCTACTCCCAGGGGGGCACGCCAGCGGCACCCTGTGGGAGTACCCGGCCATCGCCGACATGGACAACGACGGCTCGGCCGAGGTCGTGATCGGCAGCAACAACTACAGCTTCAGCGGCTGGACCGGCATCACGGTGTTCGGTCACGCAGGCGACGGCTGGATGAAGTCGGGCAGCACCTGGCACACCCACGACTTCGCCGTCACCAACATCAAGTCCGACGGCTCCGTGCCCACCCACCCCGAGCCCTGGTGGCAGACCTACAACGTCTACCGGGCCCGCCCCGCGGTCGACACCGCCGCCACCGACCTGCAGATCCAGTTCACGGACGTCTGCTACTCGGGGTGCGAGGACGACAATGCGGTGCAGGTCGCGGTCCAGGTCAGCAACATCGGCGGCCTGGAGGTCCCGGCGGGCGTGCCGGTGAGCCTGTACGGAAACTCGGGTGGAACGCTCACTCTCATCGAGACCCGCACCCTGCTCGACCCGGTCCCCGCGGGCCGCGCCCTGGCCGCGCTGGAGTTCGTGTTCGACAAGGCGGAGGTCGGCACGGACGGCCTCATCGTCCGCGTGGACGACGACGGCACCGGCTTCGGTCCGAACGTCGAGTGCAACGAGAGCAACAACGAGGCGTACTACAACGACACGCCTTGTCCGTAGGGTGATTGGTAGAACCGGCAATCTCCGCAGGTGCCGGCCCCTTGTCGTGCGATCGGGAGAGCGTTCGCGGCGGGGCGGTCCCTGGTCTCTGGTCCCTGGTCTCTGGGCCCACGGCGCTGGGGGCTGGAGCGCGTTCGGGTGCGCGCGCGGCTCTCGGCCAGCCCGCGCAGGATGGTCGGCCCTCGGCCGACTGGTGTCGCCATGGGTCAGGACGCGCGGGGCAACGCGTTCTGCGGCTGAAGACCCCGATCGCAGCGGGCCCCAGAGACCAGCGACCAGAGACCGCCACTCCACTCCCCCGCTCACAGCGACGCGACTCCCGCCAGTCGAGACC